>NZ_QSQK01000005.1:0-136454 GCF_003436735.1 Collinsella sp. TF12-2AT
GCCGCCAGCGTTCATCCTGAGCCAGGATCGAACTCTCCGTCCAAAATATCTGGGCTTCGAGCCCGTCCGGTCCTCTCAGTTCATCGCTGATCGGTTCCGTTCGATTCATATGGTTTTAGTATAGGAAAAGGAATTTCTCGGGGCCGCCTCTCGGCGGCCTTGCGAAAAACAAATCCAAGTTAGACCATTTCAAATGGTTCGATGTCTGCCCGGATGCGACACTGAATGTGTCCATCCTCGCAGTATCCGGTTCTCAAGGTGCACGCCTGGCGGCTGATCCGGTCCGACCGGGCCGCGCGGCAAGGAGATATATTGCCAGACCGGAGGGGCGCCGGGGGCGGGAATCTGGGCGTACACATTTCCTACACAATTTGGGATCCGACTAACGTTTGCCAGCCGTTAACTACCGCTCACCGAGCATCTCTTTATATAAGGCAGTCTCATGGTTAAAGCGGATACGTTCCCCTAGCTAAAGCACAGCCAGCATCGAGCAACTCATCACGTTCTTCCACCGAGAACCCCTCGGCGTAGACGCGCACCACTGGTTCGGTCCCGCTAGGACGGACCAGCAGCCACGTGTCATCCTCGAATGCTAAACGCAAGCCATCCATATGACTAACGTTTTGCGGCACCTTGCCACAAATCGACTTGGGGTTTACGCCCGGCAGCAGGGTTCGTAACGTTTCGGCATCTTCGGCCTCAAGGCGCAAATCGCGTCGACCGTAACTCGTCTTACCAAAACTGTCCTCGAGTTGGTCGACCAGAACGCCCAAAGGCGCGTCCGTCTTTGCCATAAGCTCACACAGAATCAGACAGGCGAGGATTCCATCGCGCTCGGGCATATGCGCGGCGATGCCGATACCACCGGCTTCCTCGCCGCCTATGAGGACGCCACCCTTCTTCATCTCTGCCGCTATATATTTGAAACCGACTGGTTTGACGGTCACGCGGCAGCCAAGCGCCTCGGCAATGCGACGCACGAGCGTCGAGCACGAAAGATTGACGACGACGCGTCCCTCCAAATTACGAAATTGAACCAAGTCGCCCAAAACGAGCGCCATGATCTGATGCGGATGTATATATCTGCCGCGCTCGTCAACCGCGCCGATACGGTCGGCGTCGCCGTCGGTCACCAGGCCAGCGCAAGCTCCGTCCTCGATAACCGTATGCTCGCAAGCGTCCACCCACGGCTCAACGGGGTCGGGGCAGATATCTTCTTGGTCAGGCGCCTGCCCGGCGTGAATCTCGTGCACCTCAACGCCAAGCTCGCGCAGCAAGTCGGCTAGATAGCCCTGGGCTGCGCCGCCCATGGGGTCAACAACCACGCGCAGGTGCGCGGCGCGGATGGCTTCGGCATCGACAAACGATGCCACCGCTTGCATATAGTCAGGAATGATATCCGCGGTGCGATATTGCCCCTCGATCCCCATTGGCTCGGGAGCCATGGTCTCTTCGAGCTCTTCGATGACATCCTGGTTGGCGGTCGAGCCGTCACCCATGCGAATCTTGAGACACAGATAACCCTGCGGATGATGGGACCCCGTCACCATGAGCGCGCCGCACGCCTCACCGTCATAAGCCGCCGCCCACGTAAGGGCAGGGGTCGGAACAGGTCGCGAAGCGAGCACGGCGTCTAGCCCGTGCGCTGCTAGCACACCCGCCGCAAGCTCAGCGAACTCGCGCGCCAGGGGCCGAGTGTCGAACCCTATATATACCGTTTTGCCCGGATTGGTCTTTTGCCACAACTCGCCGA
Organism: Collinsella sp. TF12-2AT; assembly: GCF_003436735.1. Classification (NCBI taxonomy): domain Bacteria; kingdom Bacillati; phylum Actinomycetota; class Coriobacteriia; order Coriobacteriales; family Coriobacteriaceae; genus Collinsella; species Collinsella sp. TF12-2AT. Next base: position 1,754 of record NZ_QSQK01000005.1, read on the forward strand.
CGGCATCGGCGATACGGGCAACGTTATCGGCAGTGAAGTCCTCATCGACGCGAGCGCGCCAACCGTCAGTTCCAAAATGAATTATCGCGCACACGCGCAGACACCTCACAGTGTTTGGATCATGGTACGCATGAGGTATACCCGCGATACACGCTCGGCAACCTGCCGGCACCAGCATTCACCATTTGGGCAAATGCTGCCGAGGACATGCAGGCAATAAAAAAACCGCCCCGTATGGAGCGGTTTTGCCCTTTATATATCGAGCGCCTCGGCCATCGCTGCCGTAGTGATTGCCGTGGTTCCACAGCAGCTGCCCACCATTGCGGCACCGGCATGTCTCCATTCGATGCATGCGCGCGCGAAAGCTTCGGGGTTCTCGTGCCATACGGGGCCATCCTGAGTCTGGACCGGATCGCCCACGTTGGGACGCACCGTGACGGGAGTAGTCGCCGATGCAACCATCCTGGGCACCGCCGCGTTCGCGGCCGCAAGCGAACAGCAATTAACACCAACCGAGTTTGCGCCGTGTTTTTCGGCGTACAAAACGGCTGCCTCGATGTTGAGGCCATCGCCCAACAGGTCGCCCTTATCGTCAACGACAAAACTCACCAGAACAGGCATGCCGTCGGCGGCATCTCGGGCGCCGGCAAGCATGGGCTGCAAATTACGGATAGACGTCACCGTCTCGATCAGCAGACCGTCAACACCAGCATTGAGCAAGGCGTGCGCCTGTTCGCGCGCAATGCCTCGGATCTCACGAAACTCGGCCGAGTCCTCGGCAAACCACTCAATACCGATCGGACCCATCGAGCCCAGCAGCAGCTGAGGGTGCGCCTGGCGGGCATCGTCGACGGCCCCGCGATTGACCTCCGCCACGGACGGCGCAATCTGGTCGTGCTTGAGGGCATAGCTTGATGCCTGAAAGGTATTGGTAATGAGTACCTGCGCGCCGGCGGCGACATACAAGCGATGGATACGAGAAACGGTCTGCGGCTCTGCCAGATTCCAAAACGCCGGTGGAATATCGGCGGCGTCGTACTCACTCAACAGAACACTGCCCATGGGGCCCTGCGCCAACAAGGTCTCGCTCGACAAGCGGCGCGTAAGTTCCTCGGCACCAAAGCGATTGTAATAACTCGTATCCATATATATCCCGCTATTCCTCGACGCTGATTCCCTGCTTTTCGAGATAGGCGAGCCAGCGGTTCATCGTGTCCTCGGATAGCGCATGCTCCATCATGCAGGCCTCGGAATCGGCTCGCTCAAATTCGACACCGAGCTCCTGAACCAAAAACGTGCGGACGAGGCGATGACGGTACCAGATAGCCGTGCCAACCTCGCGGCCGCGATCGGTCAGGACTACCTTGCCGTAGTGCGATTGCTCGACAAGCTCGGATGCCTTGAGCGCCGAAACCGCTTTATTGACCGATGCCTTGGAGACGCCAAGGCGCTGCGCGATGTCGACCGATCGCACGCCGTTGGTTTCCCCCTCTTCGCTTTCAATGCGAACCATGCACTCCAAGTAGTCTTCGTTCGCCACCGTCAGATGTAGTTCGCGCGAGCTATTTGTCGTATCCATGATCTTCCGTCCCTTCTGCATTCAATGGCTGATTCTACCCCATCCAAGCGTCGCGGTATGCCGTGGCATACCGTGCTAGAGTTCTTGTTGCACACGACGACCAAGATTGGAGCGGTCTTTATGGAAAACACCACCACGAACCCCGATGTCCTCGAGCGCTTTTTGCGCTACGTCCAGATCAACACGCAGTCCGAGGATGCAAACTGCGACCAGGTACCCTCGAGCGTCGTTCAGTTTGACCTTGCCAACGTGCTGGCTGAAGAGCTGCGCGAGCTTGGTGCGGAAGATGCCCACGTGACCGAGCATGCCTATGTCTGCGCGCACATCCCCGCAAGTGCGGGCGCTGAGGACAAGCCCGCCCTTGGCCTGATCGCCCATCTCGACACCACCGAAGTTGCACCGGGCGCCGGCGTGAAGCCGCACATCGTACACTACGAAGGCGGCGACCTGGTCTGCGGCACGGTTGACGGTAAGCCCGTTGCCATGAGTACCGCCAAGCTTCCCGCCCTGAACGACCTCGCGGGTGAGGACCTGGTCTGCAGCGATGGCACCACGCTGCTGGGCGCGGACGACAAGGCAGGCGTCGCCGAGATCATGTCGCTTGTCGCGCGTATCGCTCAGGACCCCTCTCTGCCCCATCCCGCACTCGGCATTTGCTTCTGCCCTGACGAGGAGATCGGTCACGGAGCCGAGCTGTTGGATATCGATACCTTTGGCTGCAAGTACGCCTACACGGTCGACGGCGGCCCCATCGGCGAGCTGGAGTGGGAGTGCTTTAACGCCGCCGAGGCGACCATCCGCTTTGAGGGCCAGTCCATCCACCCGGGCGACGCCAAGGGCCGTATGGTCAACGCAGGCAATCTGTTCTGCGACTTCAACGCGTTGCTCCCCTACGTGCAGCGCCCGGAGTATACGGAAGGCTACGAGGGCTTTTATCACCTTGAGGGTGTATCTGCGACCGTCGATCACGCCACGGCGCGCTATATCGTCCGTGATCACGATGCCGCCAAGTTCCAGCAGAAACTCGACCTTATTGATGCCGCCGCCTCGATGCTCAACCAGCGTCTGGGTGAGGAGCGCGTGACGGTCGAGATTAAGCAGCAGTATCGAAATATGGCCGAGATCGTTCGTGACTATCCCGAGCTTATTGATGTTGCCAAGGAAGCCTACCTTGCCTGCGGCGTTGAGCCCCAAGTGCTGCCGATTCGTGGCGGCACCGACGGCGCGCAGCTGTCGTTCCGCGGTCTGCCCTGCCCCAACCTTTCCACCGGCGGCTATTGCTACCACGGCGTCAACGAATTCGTCCCGGTCAGTTCGCTCGTCAAGATGACCGACGTCCTGCAGGAGCTCGTCGCCCGTTTCGCATAAGCCTGGCTGCATAAGCCCAAAAGACGAACCGCCCCGTCCTCAACCGAGAACGGGGCGATTTTTTGCTGCAATGAGAACAGGTTGACGCACGCCAGCCTCTTAACGCAAGGAGTGTCCCAAACTGCCGGCACAAAAGGAACGTCCCCAAGTGCCAAGTGCATCAAGAGTGTCCCCTTTGACCAGTCGTTTAAGAACGTCCCCAATGACTAACGTCGCAGGTTGAGGACGGGCAGCGAGCGGGTCGCATTTGAGACAAGGTGACGTGAAACGAAAGGGCGCTGACCTTCTGGTCGCGCCCTTGAAGTTGAACGTCAGATTGTCCAAATGCGGCCCGCGCAGCGTCAAGCGGTTACGCGGTTTGGTAAAACCGCGTAACCCTAGTAGTTGGCCTCGTAGCCGTTGCCGTCGCCGGTGGGCTCTTCGTAGTAGTCCGAATCGCTCGAATCGCTTGAGCCATCGGAATCGTCAGAGCTGACCGATGAGGTTGCGGTACCGTTTGCGTAATCGTCAGACGTGTTGTTGTTCAGGTCGCCGATCGTAGAGCTGGAACCGTCGGAAAGACCCATGGTGTTGGGACCCTTGGGATCCTTGCCAGCATCGACGCGCTCCATCATTTCCTTGAGCTCGTCCTCGTAGACAAAGACGTAGCTCACACCGTCGATCATGGTGCTGTCGTCGGCGTACGAGGGCAGGTTGGCCGAGTAGATACCGTCGACATCCATACCGCGCATGGCGTTGACCGTAGCCACGATATCCTGAACGCTCATATCGGTTACGAGCATATCGGACAGCGAATTAACCAGGCCAAAGATCTTCGTGGCATCGAAGTTATTGAGAATCTGGTTGGCAAGGGCGCCAAGCACCTGACGCTGGTGGCGCATGCGCGTGTAATCGCCGTCGGCATAGGTGTAGCGGCAGCGGGCATAGGTAAGGGCGGTGGCACCGTCCATATGCTGCTGGCCAGCGGTAATCTTAATATCCAGGTGCTCGGGGTCGTCAACATCATCGGTTGCGTTAATGTCGATACCGCCAACCGAATCAATCAGCGCCTGCATACCGTCGAAGCTGACCTCGGCATAGTGGGAAATCTGAACACCGCACAGCTCGTTGACCGCCTCGACCATGGCCTCGGCGCCGCCAACGGTATGGCAGGCGTTGATCTTCATGGTCTCGCCCTTGTACTCGACCTTGGTGTCGCGCGGAACGGAAATGAGCGTCGCCTGCTTTTGCGTGGGGTCGATGCGTGCCAGGATAATCGAGTCGGCACGATACGTATCCTCGCCCGGACGGCCGTCGGTACCAAGAAGCAGCACGTAGAACGGATCCTTTGCCTCATCGGTGTCAACCAGAACCCGACGCAGATTGTCGGTAATGACATTAGAATCGCCGAGCTTGCCCATAATGGTGGCAAACCACAGGCCGGCAGCGGTAGTGGCACTCAACAGCACGCCAAGCACGACAATGAGCGCGACGTGACGAATCGTGTGGCTACGACGACGTTGGCGAGCGCGCTCGGAATAGCGAGCCACGTTATCGCGACTGTAGATCTTGGCCTGCGCACCAGTTGAGGGTCTTCGGGTGGTGGTATCTGCGAGGGGCTTTTTATTAAACATAGGCAACCTGTATTAGTAGATGACGGGATCGGGGACGGTAGCATGCTCGACATGCGCGCCGAGCGCCTGCAGCTTTTCGACAAACTGCTCGTAGCCGCGCTTGATGTGATGGATAGCCGAAACCTCGGTCGTCCCGTCGGCGATCAAGCCCGCTACGACGAGGGCCGCTCCGCCGCGCAGATCGGGCGAGGTAACCTGTGCACCCGAGAAGCCCTTGACGCCATGAATCATGGCATGATGGCTCTCGATACGAATGTCGGCACCCATGCGCACCAGCTCAGAGGCAAACATAAAGCGATTCTCGAAGATGTTCTCGGTAATAACGGAACTGCCGTCGGCAAGGGCGGAGAGCACCATAATCTGCGCCTGCATGTCGGTCGGGAAACCGGGGAACGGAAGCGTCTGGATGTCGACCGGCTTGATACGCTCGGCACGGTTCACATGGACGCCATCCTCGACGCGCTCGCAGTCGATACCCATGAGCTCCATCTTCTTGAGCACCATGCCCAAATGAATGGGGCAAAAGCCCGTGACATCGACACCGCGATCGTCCGCCATCAACGCACCGGCGACGATAAAGGTACCGGCCTCGATGCGGTCGCCCACCACGCGATGGATAACGGGATGGAGCTCTTCCACGCCTTCGATAGTCACGACGGGCGTACCGGCGCCAACAATCTTGGCGCCCATCTCGTTGAGCATGTTAGCGAGATCGACGATCTCGGGCTCGCGGGCGGCATTGTCGATAACCGTGGTGCCCTGTGCGCGCACAGAGGCCATGATGAGATTCTCGGTCGCACCGACGCTGGCGAACTCGAGCGTGACGGTGGTACCGCGCAGACCTTGGGGCGCATTAGCGTTGATGTAACCGTGGGCGGTATCGAACTCAACGCCCAGGGCCTCAAGACCAAGAATGTGCATATCGATCTTACGAGCACCCAGGTTGCAGCCGCCCGGCATGGCAATTTTGGCGCGATGGAAGCGGCCCAGCAGGGGCCCCATGACGGCGGTGGAAGCGCGCATCTTGGCAACGAGCTCGTAGGGGGCCTCCCATGAATCGACCTGAGAGGTATCAATCTCGAGCGTGTGCTCGTCGAGAACATCGATCGTAGCGCCCATGCCCTTGAGCACCTTGCCCATCACGTGGACATCGGAAATATCGGGCACGTTCTGCAGCGTCGTCTTGCCCGGCGCCAGAAGCGTTGCCGCCATGAGTTTGAGCGCGGAGTTCTTGGCGCCCGAGACGGGCACGGAGCCTCCGATGGCGTGGCCACCCTCAACGCGGATAATATCCAAGGTCTACCCTTTCAAAAAGCATGCCCGGGGTGGCTGGGCCATCCCGGGCATGATGTGTTCGCAAATGGTCGAACGCTAAATCGTTTGACTATTGGGCAAGCTTGAGCTTACACCATGCGATTTCATTATAGAGGTAGGCGCGGCGTGCATCATCCTCCGACAAATTACCCAGCTTCTCTTCAAAACCTTGAATATCAGCTTTAAGCTTGTCGGCATCGACGGTCGCCAAATCGCAAGCGCGCTCGGCGAGAACGGTCACGACATCGTCCGCAACCTGGGCATAGCCGCCGGCCACGGCAAACGTGTGGTCGACAGTGCCCATGGCCTTATCGGAAACGCGAACGTAACCGCGGTCGATCGTGCAGATCTCGCTGGAGTGAGCAGGCAGGACGCCAAACTCGCCATCCGTGGACGGAATCGACACAAACGCAGCGTCGCCCTCATAGGCGCAGCTCACGGGGCACACGATGCGGATACGCATAACCTACTTCTCCCCCATCTTGCGGGCGCGCTCGCGCACGTCCTCAATCGTGGAAGCATAGCGGAAAGCCTGCTCGGGCAGGTCATCGGCCTTGCCGTCGACAATCTCGGCGAAAGAGCGGACGGTATCCTCGACGCGGACGTAGACACCGGGGTTGCCGGTGAACTTCTCGGCGACGTGGAAGGACTGCGAGAGGAACTGCTGAATCTTACGGGCACGGTTGACCGTAAGGCGCTGCTCCTCGGACAGCTCGTCCATGCCCAGAATGGCGATGATGTCCTGAAGGTCGGAGTACTCCTGCAGGAGCTCCTGGACCTTGACGGCGACACGGTAGTGCTCCTCGCCGACGATCGAGGGATCGAGAGCGTCGGAGGAAGATGCGAGCGGGTCGATAGCCGGGAACAGGCCAAGCGACGAAATGCTACGCGAAAGAACCGTGGTGGCGTCGAGGTGCGTAAACGTCGTGGCAGGCGCCGGGTCGGTCAGGTCGTCTGCGGGGACGTAGACAGCCTGGACGGAGGTAATGGAGCCCGTCTTGGTCGAGGTAATACGCTCCTGGAGGTCGCCCATCTCGGTTGCCAGCGTGGGCTGGTAACCAACGGCGGACGGCATACGGCCCAGCAGTGCGGAAACCTCGGAACCTGCCTGGGAGAAGCGGAAGATGTTGTCGATGAACAGCAGAACGTCCTGGCCGCGATCGCGGAAGTACTCAGCGGTGGTAAGGCCGGCCAGACCGATGCGCAGACGCGCTCCGGGCGGCTCGTTCATCTGACCATAGACCAAGCAGGTCTTGTCGATAACGCCAGACTCGCTCATCTCGAGGAACAGGTCGGTGCCCTCGCGGGTACGCTCGCCGACGCCGGTGAACACCGAGGTGCCGCCGTGCTCCTGGGCGAGGTTGTTGATGAGCTCCTGAATCAGAACGGTCTTGCCGACGCCGGCGCCGCCGAACAGGCCCGTCTTGCCGCCACGGATGTAGGGCTCGAGCAGGTCAACAGCTTTGATGCCGGTCTCGAAGATCTCGGTCTTGGTGGTGAGCTCGTCAAAGCGGGGCGCTGCATGGTGGATGGGGTAGAACTCCTCCACCTCAGGCATGGGCTTGCCGTCGACAGGCTTGCCCATGACGTTCCAAATGCGGCCGAGCGTCTTGGGGCCAACGGGCATCTTCATGGGCTCACCGGTATCGGTGGCGATGAGGCCGCGCTGCAGGCCGTCGGTCGAGGACATGGCGACCGTGCGGACGACGCCGCCCGGAAGCTGGCTCTCGACCTCGAGGATCGTGCTCAGATGACCGATCGGGGTCTCGGCCTCGACCGTGAGCGCGTTGTAGATCGGGGGCACCGCGCCGTCAAACTTGACGTCGACGACAGGGCCGATGATTCGCACGATGCGACCATCACCGGCAGTCGTCTTCTTGGTGGCTTCCTCGACCGCAAGCTTTACGGTGTTATTAGCCATTACTGTTCCTCCAATGCTGAGGCTCCGCCGACGATCTCGTTAATCTCGGTCGTGATCGAAGCCTGGCGCACGCGACTATACGTGCGGGTAAGGGTCGAGATGATCGCGGTGGCGTTTTCCGTCGCGGAGTGCATGGCCTTGCGGCGTGCACCCTGCTCGGCAGCCGCCGAATCAATCAGGGCCTGGTAGATGACCGTCAGGATATAAGACGGCACAAGCTTGCCGAGAACATGCTCGGGAGAGGGCACGAACTCGAACGTGGACGAGATGCGCTTAGGGGCGTCGGTCTCGTTCTTACGCGGACCGTGGGCCATAGCGATCATCTCGGGGTCGAGCGGCAACAGATGCTCGACGCGAAGCTCCTGATCCACGCGGTTCTTGGCGTGGTGGTAGACAAGCTCGACACGGTCAAGCTCACCGGCACGATACGCATCGCAGATATGAGAGGAGATCATGCGGGCCTGATTGAAATCGGGCTCAGAGGAGTTGCCCTCAAAGTGCATGACAACGTTTGCGCGGTCACGGAAATACGTGGCCGGCTTACGCCCGCACGCGATGATCTCGCACTCGATGCCATCGTTCGCCCAAGAAGCGGCGAGCTTTTCGGCCGTGCGCTCCACCGTCGTATTGAAACCGCCGGCAAGGCCGCGGTCCGAAGCAATGACGACAATCAGGCCACGCTTAACGCTCTCATGCTTCTGCAGCATGGGATCGGTGCCCGAACAGGAGGCGTCGCCGGCGACCGTCAACATGACGTCGGTCAGCGCCTCCTTATAGGGCTCGGCCTGCTTGGAGCGATCGAGGGCACGACGGATCTTGGCCGTAGAGACCATCTCCATCGTGCGCGTGATCTGCTTGGTCGTGGTAACCGAGGAGATTCGCTTCTTAATGTCGCGAAGGTTGGCCATGGGGCTTAGTTCTCCTCTGATCCAGAAACATCCGAATGGTGCTTGGCCATGAACTGCTGCTTGAAGTCGCCGATAACGCGCAAGAGCTCAGCCTTGGTGTCATCATCGATCTTCTTGGCGCGAACCTTGTCGAGCAGCGAACCAAAGCCATTGTCCATGTACTCGATGAGCTCGGCACGGAAGGGCAGCACGTCGGCGATCTCCAGGTCATCCAGGAAGCCCTCGTTGCCAGCGAACAGCGTAACGATCTGCTCGCCAACCTCAAACGGCTTGTAACGCGGCTGCTTCAGGAGCTCGGTCATGCGAGCACCATGGGTCAGCTGCTTCTGAGTAGCCTCGTCGAGGTCGGAGCCGAACTGCGTAAAGCCAGCGAGCTCCTGATAGGAAGCGAGGTCCAGACGGAGGTTGCCGGCGACCTGCTTCATGGCCTTGGTCTGCGCATCGCCACCGACGCGGGACACGGAGATGCCCACATCGACTGCCGGGCGCTGACCCTGGAAGAAGAGCTCGGACTGCAGGTAGATCTGACCATCGGTAATGGAAATGACGTTGGTCGGAATGTAGGCCGAGACGTCGCCGTCCTGGGTCTCGATGATCGGCAGTGCCGTCATGGAGCCGTAACCGTTCTTCTTGGACATCTTGACGGCACGCTCGAGCAGACGAGAGTGCAGGTAGAAGATGTCGCCAGGATAGGCCTCGCGTCCGGGCGGACGATGCAGCGTCAGCGACATCTGACGGTAGGCCACAGCCTGCTTGGACAGGTCGTCGTAGATGACGAGCACGTGGCCGCCGGGGTTGGTCTCGCTGGCGGGCTTGCCGTCCTCGCCGTTGTACATGAAGAACTCGCCGATAGCGGCACCGGCCATAGGCGCGATGTACTGCATAGGGGCGGAATCGGCAGCGGTGGCCGAAACGATGATGGTGTAGTCGAGCGCACCGTGCTGAGCGAGGGTCTCGCGGATGTTGGCAACCGTGGAGGCCTTCTGGCCGATGGCGACATAGATGCAGACCATGCCCTTGCCGCGCTGGTTGAGGATAGCGTCGATGGCGATGGCGGTCTTACCGGTCTTACGGTCGCCGATGATGAGCTCACGCTGACCGCGGCCAATAGGCACCATGGAGTCGATAGCGAGCAGACCGGTCTGAACCGGCTCGCACACCGGGGTACGATCGATGACGCCGGGAGCCTTGAACTCGATGGGGCGACGGTGCGTGGCGACGATGTCGCCCAGGCCGTCGATGGGCTGGCCGAGCGGATTGACGACGCGGCCGAGCATGGCACGGCTCACGGGGATATCCATAATGCGGCCAGTGGTGCGGCACTCGTCGCCTTCCTTGATGGAGTCGACGGCACCGAACAGAACGGCGCCGACCTCGTCACGGTCAAGGTTCTGGGCAAGGCCGAAGACGGTCTCACCGGTATCGGAGCTCTTGAACTCCAGAAGCTCGCCTGCCATGGCGCTCTTGAGGCCGGAGACGCGCGCGATGCCGTCGCCTACCTCGTCGACCGTTGAAACCTCATGCGTATCGACCGTCGCGGAGAGGCTCGTGAGCTGCTCCTGCAGTTTCTTGGCGATATCCTGGGCATTGAGGGTTTCGGACATTAGGCTTCACCTCCGTACGAATTAGCAGAGTTTGCGAGGGTCTCCTGCGCGATGCGCAGCTGCGTCTTGACGGAAATGTCACGACGCTCGCCGCGGGCCTCGAGCACCAGGCCGCCCACGATAGACGGGTCAACCTGCTCGATAAGGAATACCTTGCGGCCGAAGTCCTGCTCGCATTTCTTAGTGATGGTTTGACGCAGCTCGTCGTCGAGCGGGATCGCCGTGGTGACGGTCACGCCCACTACATCCTCGTCTTCCTCGGCAACATACTTAAAGGCAGCTGCCACCTTGGGAAGAAGGTCGAGCTGGTCGCGCTTGGACATGGTGTCGAGCACGGCGATGATCTCGGGGCTGGCAGAAGCCAAGCGCTCGATCATCTCGAGGTCCTCGAACACATGGTTCTCGGCCTTAGCGGCTTCCAGAAGGGAGCGCGCGTAGGTCTCGAGCACCTTGTCCTGATAGCGGCTAGTCGGCATTCAGGCTACCTGCTTCCTGGATGTAGCGCTCGATGAGCTTCTTCTGCTCGGCATCGTCCTCGAGTGCCTCGCCCACGATCTTGGTGGCGACGGCAACGGACAGGTCGGCGATGGAGCTCGCGGCACCGGCGTAAATGGACTTGCGCTCGTCCTCGACGGTCGTATGGGCCTTGGCGATGATCTCCTCGGCCTCCTTGTGAGCAGCCTCGATGATACGGGCGCGCTCGGACTCGGCGTCCTTACGGGCCTCGAGAACGATGTCGGCAGCCTGACGACGAGCGTCGGTGACGATCGAGTCGGACTCAGCGCGCTTGGCGATAGCCTCCTGCTTGGTCTTCTCGGCCTCGTCGAGGCTCTCCTCGATCTTCTTGCCGCGCTCCTCCATGGTTTTCATGATGCCCGGCAGGGCGACCTTGGCCAGCACGATCCAGATAATCAGGAAGGCGATAAGCGCCGGGATGAACTCCGCCATCTTAGGGATGAGGATGTCCGCACCGGCAGCGCCGTCCTCGGCGAACGCGGAAACCGGCATGAGCAGCGCGGCCGCGGACGCGGAGAGTGCGATCGCGCTCTTCTGGGATGAAAGATTCATACTTGACGCTCCGTGCTATTTAACGATCAGCGCGACAACGAAGCCGATCAGAGCCAGAGCCTCGCCGAAGGCGGAGCCCATAATGAAGACGGTGAACACGCGGCCCTGGACCTCAGGCTGACGGGCCATAGCACCCGTAGCACCCAGAGCAGACAGGCCGATAGCAAGACCAGCGCCGATAACACCGAGACCGTAACCGATAACTCCCACGATTCCTCCTTTGTCGTGCGTGTCTTATTTCACGCAGGATAACCTTTTTATAACTGCCGGGCTCCATGGGTACGGGCACCGGCGGTTTAACGAATTACCTTACCTTTAAGGCGCGAACGGAAGACTACTCCTCCTCCGCGACCTCCTCTGCCTCGGAGACATACACGGCGGTAAGGACCGTGAAGACGTAAGCCTGGATGGCGCCGACCACAAGCTCGATCGCATAGATCAGGATGAGGATGGCAAGCCAGGCAAGCGAAGGCAGGGCGCCGACGGCGTGGGCCGCGGAAACCTGCTGAAGCAGCGGCTGCATGAACATGCTCGCCATGATGGCGAACGAGCCCATGACCACGTGTCCTGCGAACATGTTGCAGAACAGACGGACGGCGAGCGTGATGAGGCGCAGGAAGGTCGAGAAAAGCTCGACGACCCACACGAGCACGTTCATCGGGAAGCTCACGCCCTGCGGGGCGAGGCTCTTGATGTAGCCGATCACGCCGTGAGCCTTGCATCCGTAGTAGATGAAGTACACGAAGGCGAAAATGGCGAGCGCGGCGGTGGAGCCGATTGCGCCGGTGCCGGGCTTCATTCCCGGGATCAGGCCGATCATGTTATTGATCAGGATGAACAGGAAAAGCGAGCACAGGAACGGGAAGTGCTTCTTCCAGTTCTCACCCACGACACCCTTGCCGATATCGTTCTCGACGTACTCGATGATGTACTCGAAACCGTTGACGAAGAAGCCCTTGGGAACCAGGGTCTGCTTCTTCTTGAACACGGCCAGGACGATCAGGAGCACGATCGTGGAGACGATCAGCCAAAACGAGTACTGCGTGATGCCGCAGCTCAGATCGCCCACGACAGGGGTGGAGCTGAACTCGCTGACCAGATGATTAATCTCATCAGGCAGCTTTTCAAAAATTTCCACGACTTACCTTTCGACCTCATGAGGATCTCGCAGCGCCTTGGCGACACGAACCGCGCAGGCGGCCATAAAGGCCACGAAGCCAATCGCCTCGCCCAGGAGGAACATGCGAAATGCCTCTCCGAACAACACAAACACAACCAAGGTAAAGACGAGCAGGGCGATTGCCGAGACCGCCAGACTCACCATACCCTTGAGCATGTCCGCATTCTGTTTATCGTCAAGAACCGGCTTGAGCGTAAAGACAAAGGGAAGGAAGGCAATTGCGCCCGCGATGGCGCCTGCAACGATAGCGAGCAGATCGGCTATCTGAAACACTGGCGTCCTCACTTTCCTTTTTAACGCTTCACAGAACAGTTCCCGCCAAACATTGGTGACTATTGTACGAGCCAATCGCTAAAGTACAACCGAAAAAGCATCGGTTAATACGCACCTGTTCGTTTTCTTAAGACCTTCTTTATGCCGCAGGTACGGTAATACGTTTTTCTCGAACCCTGCAGGGCAAAACGTCCGTTAACAGGAGTGCGCGCGGTCGCCTTTTGTTCGTCCGCGCGCACCGTTTCTTCGTATTTGCAGCCGCGGCCGTTTAGCCCAGCGACTAGAGCGTGCCGTAGATGCGGTCGCCGGCGTCGCCGAGGCCGGGAACGATGTAGGCAGCCTCGTTGAGATGGTCGTCGATGGCGCAGGTATAGATATGTACATCGGGATCCTTCTCGGTCAGCGACTTGAGGCCCTCGGGGGCCGCGACGATGCACAGCATGCGGATGTCCTTGACACCGCGCCCGCGCAGGTAGCTGATGGCCATCTCGGCCGAACCGCCCGTGGCGAGCATGGGGTCGACGACCAGGCAGATGCGCTGGTCGATATCCTTGGGCATCTTGCAGTAATACTCGTGCGGCTCGTGGGTGACCTCGTCGCGCTCCATGCCGATGTGGCCCACGCGAGCGGAGGGCACCAGGTCGAGGATGCCGTCGACCATGCCAAGGCCCGCACGCAGGATGGGCACGATGGCGAGTTTCTTGCCGGCGAGCTGCTTAAACGTTGCGGTGGTGATAGGGGTCTCGACCTCGACGTCTTCCATAGGCAGGTCGCGCATGGCCTCGTAGCCGTCAAAAAGCGCGAGTTCGCGCACGAGCTGGCGGAACTGGTTGGTGCCGGTGTTTTTGTCGCGCAGGATCGACAGCTTGTGCTGGACGAGCGGGTGATCGACAAGCGTCACACGGGACGCGTCGTAGGTGACGGTCATGGGTTGATTGCCCCTTTCGTTGCGGCCGCAAAACGGCCTAGCTGACAAGGCGCGCAGCAATGTTGCCGCCGCACGCCATGCATAAGTTTAGCGGTTTGTTGTATCGAGCGGCCCATCGCAGCCCTACTGTGCGGTACTGAGCGAGCGCCTGACTGCGTCACACCAGCCCGCAAGGTTTTGCTCGCGACGCTCGGCAGACATGTGGGGAAGGAAGGTCCTAACGATCTGGGCATTTTGCTCCAGCTCTTCTAGGTCTTCCCAATAGCCGACGGCAAGACCCGCCAAGTACGCGGCACCGATTGCCGTGGTCTCCACCGTCTCGCATTGCAGCACGGGGATATCCAGCAGGTCGGCCTGGAATTGCATGATGAACTCGTTGCGCGAGGCACCGCCATCGACAGACAGGCGCTCGATCGAAAGCCCCACGTCCTGCTCCATGGCGCGCAGCACGTCGTAGCTCTGATATGCCATGGATTCGCAGGCGGCACGTACGATGGTCGCACGGCTCGAGGCGCCGGTCAGACCGCACACGATACCGCGGGCATGCGGGTCCCACCAGGGAGCGCCCAAACCCGCAAAGGCGGGAACGAAGTAGCAGCCCTCGTTGTCGTTAATCGAAGCGGCAAGTTGTGCCGACTCGCTCACGCTCGAGATGATGCCCATGTTGTTGCGAAGCCAGTTCATGGTGGAGCCGGCGGCAAAGATAGAACCCTCGAGCGCATAGCTGATTTTGCCGTCCGCGGCGATACCGATCGTGGAGACCAGACCGTTCTTGGATTCGACGATCTCGTCGCCGGTGTTCATGAGCATAAAGCAACCCGTGCCATAGGTGTTTTTGGTCTGGCCGGGACGGAAGCAGCAGTGGCCGAACAGCGACGCCTGCTGATCGCCCACCACGCCCATGATGGGTGGCATGTTGGTCATGATGTCGCTCGCGACGCGACCGTAGTCGCCCGAACTCCAGCGAACCTCGGGCATCATGGAACGCGGGACGTCGAAAAGCGCCAGCAGATCGTCGTCCCAATCGAGCGCATGGATATTAAAAAGCGCGGTGCGGCTGGCATTGGTGTAGTCGGTAGCAAAGACCTGACCGCCGGTGAGATTGTAGATGAGCCACGTGTCGATGGTGCCGAACATAAGGTCGCCCGCCGCGGCGCTCTCGCGCGCGCCGTCGACGTTATCGAGAATCCACTGCACCTTGGAGGCCGAGAAATACGGGTCGAGCGTAAGCCCCGTGCGGGAGCGCACCAGCTCTTCTGCGCCCTGCTCGACCAGCTCGTCGATCAGAGGTGCGGTGCGACGGCATTGCCACACGATGGCGTTATAGATGGGTTGGCCGCTTATGCGGTCCCACACCACCGTGGTCTCGCGCTGGTTGGAGATACCGATGGCGGCAATGCGGTCAGAATGGATGCCGCTCTTAAACTGGACCTCCATCATGACCGCGATCTGGCTGGCAAGCACCGCCATGGGGTCTTGCTCCACCCAGCCAGGGCGCGGGAAGCTGGTTTTGACGCTGCGACGTGCCTGCGCGACGATGCATCCGTACTCGTCGACGATGGTCGCAAGTACCGAGGTGGTGCCGCAGTCGAGCGCCATGATGTAGGAACCGCCAAAGTTAAACGAGGCATCTTCCATGCCCAGGCTGCCCAGATTCAACGACATCGCTTACACCTTTCTATTGCATCGGGCCAGACAGGACCCGCTCGATCTCTGATGCGGGAAGTGCGCCTTGGCGCAGGATCTGGAGCCCGCCGTGCTGGAACGACACGATGGTCGAAGCGTCGCGACACGGGGTCTCACCGGCGTCGACGGCAACATCGACTCCCTCCAGGATGCGCTCCTCCACCGTGGCAAAACTTGCCGGCGCGGGCGCGCCATGCGTGTTGGCGCTGGTGCAGGCAAGAGGGCTGCCGCAGGCGCGGATGAGCGCTTGCACCACGGGCGAGGCCGAAGCGCGAAGCGCCACCGTGTCGTCGGCGGCGCGCATAAAGGTCGGCACGCAGGGGGCCGCCTTGACCACGATAGTCAGGGCGCCCGGCCAGCATCGTCGGGCGAGCACGCGGGCCTCGTTAGGGATATCCACGCCATAGCGATCGAGCGCCTCGGCATCATCGACCAGCCAGGCAACCGTTTGGGTGAGCTCGCGCTGCTTGAGGGTAAAGATACGACGATAGCCGGTACCGACCGCGGGGACCGCGGCGCCGTTGACGGTGGCCTGCGGATCGCGCGGCCACGATGGGAATTCGCTTGTATCTTGAGACACGGCGTCCGAAAAGGCGTTAACTGCCACAGCGACACCATAGACGGTCTCGGTCGGGATCAGGGCCAGACCGCCACAGCCGAGCACCTCGGCCGTACGCTCGACTGCAAGCCGATGCGGCTCCCGCGCTCCCTCGTATACCCGATAGACCGTCTGCATGTGTATGCCAGCCCCTTACGCTCTGGTGCAAGTTTGTTTACTGTGGGGCATTCTCGCACGAAACGTTCAATCTATTTGCCCAGAGCGCATGTTGGTTTGGTGAGCGGCTCTAGTAGTCGGTGAAAGTGAGGGGGTTATTGGACGGCCACGAACTTCTTTGGTCTTCCGGCGTGGCGTTCTTGGGCGGCGTAGCGCTCGATGCTGTCTATCGTTATCATCCGACGGCCGTCGACGAGTTCAACATCGAGCTTTCCGGCTTTGACCAGCGCGGTAATCCGCGGAGCGGAGACTTTGAGGTCCAGCGCTGCGTCTTTAAATGTTCGGCACGCCGCTTCCCGAGCGTCCTCGTGGTCGATTTCGACTGAAAGGGCCACGACCTCGGCCGAGCGTTCGTACCCTGCCGGAGTCAAACCGTTGTTGAGGTCGTCGGCCAAAAACGCCATCAGTGCCTCGGTGGCATGGGCAATCGCTTCTTCGCGCGTATCGCCATCGGCAAAGGCGCCGGGAATCTGCGGGAAGCTAGCGCAGTAACCATCGTCTTCTTTTATGAGAACGCAGTCATAGGTAAATCGCTGCCTCATTTTGCCTCCAACTACCATCCAGCTTGGCGACGAATACTTGCCCACGTGCCCTTCTTTGGTCGATCACCACCAGAGCCGTTCACGGTGACAACGCGGTCACCAGAAACATACTTAGCATGACTACCGACTTGCGCGACCTTCACGAATCCATCGTGCTTGAGTAGGGCAATGATTTCCCGAAAGGTAGGAGGTTGCATGGGCCGACCTCTTTCAGCCGTCCTAATTATAAACTACTTTATAATTTTTGCTAACCAGTTAATAAATATTACTGGCGTTGCTTGGGCTCGGTGACGATGGCTCGGACAATGCGGGGGCGATCGGTGAGGTCGTGGACGATACGCACGTCCGAAAGGCCTGCTTGACGACAGAGCTCGGCCGCGGCGTCGAGCGCGCCCTCGTAGAGCTCGCAGGCAAACAGGCCGCCGGCACGCAGCATGTAGGGCGCCGCGTTGAGCAGGCGGCGGAAGATATCGAGACCGTCGGCACCGCCCTCGAGCGCCAGATCGGGCTCAAAGTCCTTGACCTCATGCGGCAGCGAGCGCATGACGTCGGTCGGGATGTAAGGTGGGTTGGAGACGAGCACATCAAAGGTGCCCCACTCTTCGCGGGGAATGGAACTCACCAGGTTTGTGAGGCTGAAGGCGACCTCGTCGGACGTGAGGCCAAGCGCATCGCGGTTTTTGGTAGCAAGGTCGATGGCGCGCGGCTCGATA
Organism: Collinsella sp. TF12-2AT; assembly: GCF_003436735.1. NCBI lineage: Bacteria > Bacillati > Actinomycetota > Coriobacteriia > Coriobacteriales > Coriobacteriaceae > Collinsella > Collinsella sp. TF12-2AT. Next base: position 19,226 of record NZ_QSQK01000005.1, read on the forward strand.
TCGGTAGCAGTGCAGGTGACGTGGCCGCGACGCTCCCAGGCGATCGAGAGCGAGATACAGCCCGTGCCGCAGCCGACCTCGAGAACGCGGGCAGTGCGGGGCTCGGCTGGGGCAGGCGCAGCGGCATCCTGAGCTGAAACCGTCTCCTGGTCGGCGCCCTCGATGGCGATGTCGTATTCGTCGAGCTCGGGCTCGGCGGCTTTTGCGGCTTCGGCTTCTGCTGCTTGCGCGGCGGCTTCCTCGGCCTCGCGATCGGCAAGCTCCTCGGCATAGGCGCGGCTACCGAGCACGTCGCTACCCAGCGCAGCCTCATCGGCGGCCGTCAGGTTGGCAGCACGGCGCTCGGCGGTCGCGCGTTCGTCGGCCAGCGCCGCCTCAGCTTTGCGGGCCTGCTCGACCTCATCGTTCCAAGGCAGCTCAACACGCTGGCGGGCAGCGGCCTCGGGGCTCAGCACCTCGGTATCCAGATAGTTCAGGACTTCTTCGACGAGCATCTCGGTCTCGGGGCGCGGGATGAGCACGCCGGGGGCGCACGCGACGTCGATCATGCGAAACTGCGTGCTGCCCGTGATGTACTGCAGCGGCTCGCCTTTGGCGCGACGAACGACGGCCGCGTGCATGGTCTCGAGCTGGGCTGCGTTAAGCGTCTCGTCCATGCGCATATACAAGTCGATACGCGCCAGGCCCGTGGCCGCGCACAGCAGCCACTCGGCAGAAAGACGGGGATGCTCCTCGCCGCGCTCGGCCAGGTACTCCTTGGTCCACTCGAGACAACGCTTGATGGTCCAAATCTCGTTTGCCATGGGGCCCTCCCCTCTTAAGCGCCGGACGGCGCGCGAATGTCGGAGCAGATTGTAAGCGAGGCCAGCGCTTGGCAAGGGGCGATTAAAGGCGATTATCGAGAATCAGCCCAGAATTTTGCTTGGAGCCTGCCTAGAGTGTTCATTCGTCGACGTCTAAATCTGCATCCGTCAAGCTTTTGGCAAGGTTGCCCCAAAACTGACCAATATCTAACCAAGAACTTGCCACATCGCTTGACGCACGACCCATCAAAAATCGCTCCGCGACTTCTTGAACGATATTTTGAGCAATATTTTCGATAGCGGACTTATGCCGTCAATTACCTTAAGCAGGTAAGCAGCTCAAATGACATCACAGCCGACTGAATAAAATATCAAGGCAATGTCACCAATGACTCCCTACGGATCATTTGACAACCAAGGAAACGCCAATGATTTGGCAATGTCAGCGAGCGACGTCCAGAGCGAACAAGTTGGCATGAAAAAGGCAAGGCATAGACCTTCTGGTCATGCCTTGCCTTTTGAATGACAAATTGTCGCTCTGGACGGCGCGCAGCGTCGGCTGGTCCGCCGTTCGGTAGAACGGCGGAACTTAGACTGCCTGTGCCAGCTTCTCGGCTCGCTCGGCGGCGGCGAGCGCCTCGATGACGGTGCCGAGCTGGTCGCCCAGAAGGACGCCGTTGTAGGTGGAGTTGAAGCCGATGCGGTGATCGGTCACGCGGTCCTGGGGCTGGTTGTAGGTACGGATCTTCTCGGAACGGTTGCCGTGGCCGATCTGGCTCTGGCGCTCGGCACCGAGCTCTGCCTGCTGCTTCTCGAGCTCCATCTCGTACAGACGGGCGCGCAGCATCTGCATGCAGACTTCGCGGTTCTGGATCTGGGAGCGCTGTTCCTGCGACTGCACCACGGTGTTGGTGGGCAGGTGGGTGATGCGCACGGCGGAATAAGTGGTGTTAACGCACTGACCGCCAGGACCGGAGGCGCAGTAGGTGTCGATACGCAGGTCGGACTGGTTGATCTGGACGTCGATCTCCTCGGCCTCGGGAAGTACGGCGACGGTCGCCGTGGAGGTCTGGATACGGCCCTGGGACTCGGTCTTGGGAACGCGCTGGACGCGGTGCACGCCGGACTCGAACTTCATGACGGAGTAGACGCGGTCGCCCTCGACCTTGAACTCGATGGACTTAAAGCCGCCGGCCTCGCTGGGGCTGGAGTCGAGCACGGTGGTCTTCCAGCCGCGCGACTCGCAGAAGCGCTGATACATCTTGTACAGATCGCCGGCAAAGATGGCCGCCTCGTCGCCACCGGCGGCGGAGCGAATCTCGACGATGGTGTTCTTGTCGTCGTTGGGGTCGCTCGGGATGAGCATGTACTTAATGTCTTCCTCGAGCTGGGGAAGCTTGGCCTCGTTTTCGGAGATGTCCATCTGGAGCATCTCCTTCTCATCGGCATCGGTCGTATCGTGGAGCATTTCCTTGGCGGCCTCGATGTCATCGAGCGCGCCGATGTACTCGCGCGAGGCAGCGATGAGGTCGGACTGGTGCGCGTACTCCTTGTTGAGACGCGTGAACTCCTTGATATCGGAGGCGACGGCCGGGTCGGAAAGCTTTTTCTCGAGCTCCTCGTAGGCCTTGATGATCTTTTCGAGCTTGTCGCGCATGACGGGACTCCTTTATATGCGTGAAGGTGAAAATCGGCAGAATTGATGGGGCGCACGGCGCCATTGCGGGGGTAAGTCCAGCTAGAGCATGTCGATCTTCAGATACATGCGCATCCCTTCGCGTACGGGGTACATAGTTGCGGTCTAACCCATACATGATAGCGTGCGCAGGCAAACCTGCATATAACCCGCACGGAATCCGACAAAGGGAGAGTCCCTTTGTCGGATTCTAGAGCGTATGGAGCAGGGCGATGAGGAAGCGTACACCCTGGAGGTAGGCGCGGCGGGTGATGCGCTCGTTGGTGCCGTGGACGCCGCGGTCGCACTCGTCATCGTCGACCACAAACGCCGAAAAACGAATGCATTCGGAGCAAATGTGCTGGTAGTTGGCAGCATCGGTCGCGCCGATCACGGTCGAGGGAACAATCGCCAACGGCTCGGATGATCCGTTTTCCTCCGTCCCCTTTGGATCGCGGAAATAGCGGGCGGCGATGGAGCGAACCGCCTCGAGGCCGGGACCACCGATGCGCGGGGACGGCGAGGGCTCGGAGCTGCCGGGGCCCAGCTCCACTTCGACACGACCGGCAAGGTCCGCCCCGGCAACCGCCTCACGGCAGCGCGCCACAACGTCGGCCACGCTCGTGCCCTCGAGCATGCGGAAGTTAATGTTGGCCCACATATCCTGCGGCATTACGTTGGCGCCGGCGCTGCCTCCCTCGATCTGCGTGGGCGCGCAGGTGGTCGTCACCAGCGGATAGAGCTTTTTGCTGGCGAGGCACTCGCGCACGATGGCATCCCCGTTGGCGGCAATCTCATCCGCCGTGTAGAGCCCCAGCTCGACAAGCTGCGCGGCAAGCAGATCGGTCACGCGCGTCGGCCACTCGATATCGCAGATTGCGGTGATGGCACGGCTCAACACCTCGAGCGACGTGCCGCCGTAGGGGTTGGAAGAATGCCCACCCGCGCTCTTTGTCTTGAGCACAATGTCGGCATAACCCTTCTCAGCCAGGTCGGCGTGCATGAGCCAACCCTCGCCCGCGTTGTACTCGGCAGCCGAAACAATACGGTAGTCGCCCTCGTCGATCAGATATTCAAGTTCAACACCGCGCTCCTCGAGCACGCGGCCGATAGCTCCAGCGCCGTACTGCGTGGTTTCCTCGTCCTGGCCAAAGGCGAGCAACAGCGAACGCTTGTGCTCCCAGCCGTGCGCCAACGCATACTCAACCGCCTCGAGAATGCCTGCGACCTGATCCTTCATGTCGATAGCGCCGCGACCCCAAATGTAGGTGTCGTCCACCTGTCCGCTAAAGGGGGCGTGCGTCCAGTCGGCCTCGGTACCCGGCACCACGGGGACCACGTCCATGTGGCCCATGAGCATGACGGGTTTGAGGGCGGAGTCGGAACCGCCAAGCGTCACCAACAGCGAGTGGTCGATAAGCTCGACCTCGCCCGCCGCAAACACGCGCGGCCAGGCCTGCTGCATATAGGCGCGCAGGTCGTCGAAGGGCTGCCAGTCCACCGCCTCGGCATCCATACTCGAAATGGTCGGAAACGACAGCACACGGCCCAGGCGCTCGCATGCGCCGGCCTTGTCCAAATCGGCAAAATCATCCTCATGCGCAAAAAAGCGCCAAACCTCGGCCATGACATCCTTTCGATTGTGACGACAAGGGCCGCCCCACCGGAGCGGCCCTGCCACGTAAGCGTTTGCAGTCGGTTATTTATCCTCGAGATAACGCGAGAGGAACTCGCGGGTGCGCTGGTGTTTGGGGTTGCCGAAGAGCTCGGCCGGTGCAGCATCCTCGAGCACCACGCCCTTGTCCATAAAGACCACGCGGTCGGACACCGTGCGGGCAAAGGCCATCTCGTGCGTGACGACGACCATGGTCATGCCGTCGGCAGCGAGCTTGCGCATGACCTCGAGCACCTCGCCCACGATCTCGGGGTCGAGTGCGGAGGTCGGCTCGTCGAACAGCATGATCTGCGGGTTCATGCATAGAGCACGAGCGATGGCCACGCGCTGCTTTTGACCACCGGACAGGCGACCCACGGCGGCGTGCGCGAATTTTTCGAGTCCCACACTCGTCAGATGCTCCATCGCAATTTTTTCAGCCTCGGCCTTGCTCATCTTTTTGAGCGTGACGGGCGCGAGCGTGCAGTTGTCGAGCACGTCCATATTGTTGAACAGGTTGAAGCCCTGGAACACCATGCCGATGTCCTCGCGCAGCTTATTGATATTGCAGCGCTCGGCAGTAAGGTCCTGACCGTGGAACCAGATATGACCGGCATCCGGAGTCTCGAGCAGGTTAAGGCAGCGCAGAAACGTCGACTTGCCCGAGCCCGAGGCGCCGATGATGGTGACGACCTCGCCGGGGCTAACGGCCAGGTCGATGCCCTTGAGTACCTCGAGTGAGCCAAAGCTCTTGCGCAGGCCCTCGACGCGGATAAGCGGCTCTTGGTTTTGCACGGCTGCCGCAGTGCCGGTAGTGGCGGTATCTGCCATGATGATTCTCCTCGTCTTAAGCCTAGTTAGAGCTGGGCAGCGTGGCAGGAGCCTCGGCGCCGAGCTTTTTGCCAAAGGCCTCGAGCAGGCGGCTCGCCACGAGCGTCAGGATCAGGTAGACCACGAGCGCCACGCAGTAGACCTCCATCTGGCGGTAGTACACGCCGGCGACGGTGGTGGTGGCATACATGAGGTCGAACACGCCGATGACCGAGAGCACCGACGAATCCTTGATGTTAATGATGAGCTCGTTGGTGAGCGCCGGAATCGCGTTTTTAATGCCCTGGGGGAACACGACCTTGCGCATAGCCTGCCACTGCGAAAGCCCCAGCGAGCGCGCTGCCTCGGCCTGGCCGGGATCGATGGACTCGATGCCGCCGCGCAGGACCTCCATCATGTAGGCGGTGGAGTTGAGCGAGATGGTGACGAGGCCGGCGGTGAAGGTACTCCAAATCTGGTTGGCCTGGGCAGTCTCGAAGCCCATGCCGCGCAAAACGGTGAAGCCCGCGTAATAGATGAGCAGGCCCTGGACCATCATGGGCGTGCCGCGCACGATGGTGGAGTAGACGGTCGCAAAGCCGCGGCCGATGCTCTTAAAGAAGCGCACCAGGTCGTTGTCTACGCGGTCGAAGGTCTGAATACGCAGGAACACAAAGAGCAGCGCCAGGAAGAATGCGATGACGGTGCCGAAGGTGGCAAGCGCGATGGTGATCTCGATGCCACGGATGAAGAAGTCGCCGCTCTTGTAGGTCATGTAGACCAAGCTCGACAAAAAGTCGCTGGGGTTGGAATCCGAGACAATGCTCACCTGCACCAGATCGATAAACGACATGACGCAGCGGTCGACAAAGAAGATCGCCGCGATGACGACCACGACATAGCTGCCCAGGCGCGCGCCGCGACGGAAACGCTCGGATGCAAACGGTGACTTTTCGCGATAGTCGCTCCAGTGCATAACCTTGGTGACGAGCGCTGCCGCCGACACGACGATCCAGGCCCAAAGAATCGCCCAAAGGCAATCCTGGAAGATGCCGGTGGGCGCCAAAAAGCTCAGCGGCGTGGGGTTGCGCTGGCTAAATGCCAAGCCGAGCGCCGCGATAACGCTCGTGCCCAGGTACACATAACGGTGGTCGGCCTTGATAAAGGAGGCCAGACGATTGATGCCTTTCATGCTGCCTCCCTATGCCGGCTGACGGTCGAGGCACGCGTCCCACATTTGGTCGCGCTCCTCTTGGCTAATGCCCTTGAGTGTCTTGTCGATGAGCTTAAGCAGTTTGTCCGAGCCCTTGCGGCAACCGACATTTGCCGTGACCTCCTGCTTAAAGCCCTCGCCCTCGGCAAAGTGGATGGGGACGATACCGGGATTTTGGGCCATATAGCCCTTTTCGTTCTCCGTGTTGTAGGTCACGGCGTCGCACGTGCCCTGCAGCAGATTCGAGAACACCGTGGGGACCGAATCGACCGGGTTCTTGTGCACAACGCCCGGAATCTCGTCGATGACGGTATCGAGCATGGTGTCCTTTTGGCCGAGCACCGTGGCACCGCTGAAGTCGCTGAGCTTGGTGGCGTTTTGGTAGGGCGAGCCCTCTTTTACGAACAGGCCAAAGTAGCCAATGAAGTACGGGTCGGAAAAGCCGACGGACTCCTCGCGCTCGGGCGTGGCGCTCATGCCGGCGATGATGAGGTCAATCTGGCCGTTGTTGAGCGAGTCGATAAGGCCCGAGAAGCTCTGCTTGACGGCAACGGGCTCGCCGCCGAGAGCCTTGCAGACGATCTTGGCGATCTGCACGTCGTAGCCATCGGCATAGGCGCCCTGCACGTTGTCGATGGGGATCGTGAACTCGCTGGCCTCGGAAACCTGCCAGTTGTACGGGGCGTAGGCCGCCTCCATGCCGATGCGGATCTTATCCTTGCCGATAACGGAATCGGACAGGTCATCGCGACCGCCGCCCGTCGTGGGCTGGACCACCTTGAGTGTGGACGGACGCTGGCAGCCGGCAAGCGCGCCGGCGACAACGGTTGCGCTCGCAGCGAGGGCGCTACCCAAGAAGATGCGACGACTGCACACCGGCTGGGCCTGCGCGTCGCGCTGTAGTCGAGGTTGCATCTGATGCCTTCCCTATGTCGTTTTGCTGACAATAAGACAGGATATACGTCAACAACCAGCAGCGCGGCATGTGCGCGAAAAATTAATAGACACACGAGGACGATTGGCACAAAGTAACCTGTCCCCATGTACCACTTGGCATGAAAAAGGCAAGGCATAGACCTTCTGGTCATGCCTTGCCTTTTTCATGCCAAATTGTCGCTCTGGGTGGCGCGCAGCGTCGACCGGTCCGTCGTTCGTTAGAACGGCGGAACCTCTAGAGCAGGGTAACGCTAAAGCTGCGAACGTCCGTCTCACCCGGTGCCAAGGTAATGGTGTTGACCTTGTGCTCAAAGACGTCGTCCTCGGTGTCCATGGTGGTGTGGCCGGTCCAGGGCTCGAGCGCCACAAACGGGGCGTCGTTGGCGGCAGACCACACGCCGATGTACTTAAAGCCCTCAAAGTCGATCTTGACGCCGTGGCCCGACTTGCGGCCGCGCAACGTGAGCGTGGAACCCGGGGCATCGGTGAACATGATGGCGTCGTTATCGAAGCTGCGGTGCGTGATGGGCAGCACGTCCGAGTTATCGGGAGCCTTGTAGCTGCCCTCGAACGTCATAAGACCGTCGGGCGTGATGATGGGGGCCTCGTTAGTCCAAGCCTCGGTAAACGCCAGCTCGTAATCCTCGAACGCCTCGTCTTCGGCACCGGGGGCGGGCACGTTGAATGCAGGATGACCGCCCACCGAGAACGGCAGGGCCACGTCGCCGGTGTTGGTGACGGCAAAGGTCTGCGTGAGCGTGGCGTCGCCGGTCAGGGCATAGGTCATGTTGAGCTTAAAGTGGAACGGGAACGCCTTGAGCGACTCGGGCGTGTCAGTGATCTCGTACGTTACCGAGGAGCCGTCCTCCGAAACCTCGACCAACTTGTGCTCGACGATGCGAGCGAGTCCATGGCGCGGCATCTCGCAGGTGCCGGCCGCAGATGTCGCCATGTTGTTGCGCAGCGATCCCACGATGGGGAACAGGATAGGCGCATGCTTGCCCCAAAAGGCCGGGTCGCCCTGCCACAGATACTCGTTGCCGTTGAGGGCAAGGCTCGTGAGCTGGGCGCCCATGGAATCGATGGCCGCGGTGAGGCCGCCGCGCTTGATGGTAGTGACGGTGGACATGCTACTTCCTCCAATAGTAAACAACGGTGTCGAGGGCTATTGTCCCACTCTTGGCGGCGGGGTTGAGCGACAGGTGCAGTTATTGAGCAATAGCGTAAAGGTCAAACCCGCCCTGCGGCGTGCTATCGACCGTATCGGGCGCCTGTGAATTAAAACTCACCGGAACCATGCGCTTTGAGGCACGGTAACGCGTGCCGTCGGTGGCGACGGGCGGCTCATCGACCGTGAGCTCGTAGTCGCCGGGCTTGAGCTCGATGCCGTCACCTTCGGAATTGACGTATTGGTACTCGTCGATCGCTTGCCCCTTGAGCGTGCGACCCACGATATGGACGAGCATCTGGCTGTCGCCGCGCGCGGTGTCCCACGTCGCGCCGTCCTTGACCTCGACCGATACATGCACCGAGCGCGTGCGGCTGAGCGATTGCTCGACAGACATCTCGACCTTGGCGGCGTCTTTGCGCTGTTGTTCAACATGGCTCCAGACGTTTCCAATTACCGAGCATGCGATAACGCCGGCCATAAAGGCGATAAGGATGGGGCCAAGCGGAGAGCGACGTCCCGCATCTTCCTCGCGAGCCAGATCGGGGCGATGCGTGGGCGCAGGCGCCTGGGCACCCTGCGAGGGCACGTCGAGAATGCTGAAGGATGCCGTGCTGTCGGGATCGATAGTGTGACGCGGCTGCGGGGTCTTTGCCGGCGAGATGGACATGTCGGCTGGCTCACCCAGTGTGGCCGTGGCATCGGCCTTTGCCTCGTCGGCCTCAGCCTGGGCCCAAGCCTGCTCAAAGGTCAGAGGCTCGGCGGCATCGGAGGCGGCGTCAGGCTCGACAGCAGCATCGCTGCCGGTCTCGTCCTCGTCGCTCGACACGTCACGCGGCGCGGGCTCGTCCCACTCCTCGTCCGGAGCCTCGCCCTCGCTATACCACCATTCAAAGTTATCGATATCCATACGGGGCGCCCCCTTGGCCTCGCAAATAAACACTTGCTAGCCTTATACCCCCAGATGACACGGGAGCTCGCCGGCACAGACAGGAAAAGCGTCACAACATTCGACGCTTTTCCTCGTTTTCGAGATTTTCATCAAATGTTGTGACGGTTTGGGCAGCAGCCACACCACGAATGTGGCAAAGGGACTGTCCCGTTGTCACATCTGGAGGGCGACGGGGATTTGGATGCAGCAGAAGTCCTCTTGGTGGGACTCGTCGTAGCTCGTGGTATCGAGGTAGCAAAAGTCGAAGGCGTTGCCAACGGGCTGGAGCGCGTGCTCGTCCATGCAGGCCACGATGGCGCGGATGCCTTCGGGCTCGTACGGCATGCCCCAGCGGCTCATGCACAGGTATGTGCCCTCGGGCAGCACTTCGATGCCGATCTCTGCCAGCTCGGCAGCGTCGCTCGGCAGCAACTCCTCGGCACCGCGCGGCAGCACGGCAAAGGAGCCGGCGCCGGCGATGGGGTCGTCGGAATGCAGCGCCTCGCGACGCAGCATGGCGCCCCAGCCGCGCATGGGACGCGTGCCCGTCAGCGCACGCATGCGCAAAATCGCCCGCATGAGCGTGGGGTGAAGCATCGAGCGGCCGCGCTCAATATCGCCCGGAAACTCCTCAAAGACCACGTAGCGACGCTCAAACTGCTTGAGCTCCAGCTTGCCCTCCCGCTCGCGCCAGTAAACTGCCTCGTCGTAAAAGCTCAGACGCTCCTGCACGCTCGCACGCTCGGCTTTGAGCCCGGCAATCTGCTCGTCGAGCGCCTGCACCCGTGAGCGCAGGTGATCGGTCATCTCGCCAATGTCGAACGTCGAGGTCAGACGGTCGATCTCGTCGAGTTCGAGCCCCAGGTCGCGCAGCATGCAGATCAGACGCATGAGCGGGATCTGCGTGGGCGAATAGAAACGGTAACCCTTTTCGTTCACCACGGCGGGCTTAAACAGGCCGATCTTGTCGTAGTAGATGAGCGTTTGGCGCGAAACGTTAAACAAACTCGCCATCTCGCTAATCGCATACATGCCCGTCTGCATAGGTCCTCCCGACACATCCTTTTTGCGCACAAAGCCCGCCGCCCACAGGGGCAGCGGGCTCAAACACTACTCGTATCCTACCATAAAGACGCCTATGACCAGCGCTTATAGTTTGCACATGACACGCCGACGGCCTCGAGCGCCTTGGCGGCGATGTGATGCACCGCGTCGTCGAGCGTGGCGGGGCCGTTGTAAAACGTGAGCATGGGCGGCATGAGCATGACGCCCGATACGCGCGCCAGGCGCGCCATGTTGTCGACGTGAATGGCGCTGAAGGGCGTCTCGCGCACCATGAGCACCAGGCGGCGCTGCTCTTTCATCTGCACGTCGGCCGCGCGCAACAACAGGTTTTCGCTGTAGCCGCTCGCAATGCCGGCGAGCGTCTTCATGGAGCAGGGAGCCACGATCATACCGTCGACCGGATAGGTGCCGCTTGCGATGGCGGCGCCGATGTTCTTGTTGTCGTAGACCGCATCGGCATAGCACGCAAACTCGTCGAGCGTCATGCCGAGCTCCTGCTCGATGGTGATCTCTCCCCCGCGCGTGACGACAAGCGCCGACTCGGCGCCGGCCTGGCGCAGGCATTTGAGGCACTCAAGGCCCAGCGCGGCACCGCTGGCGCCCGAAACGCCAACGACGATGCGACGGGGACGGACAGAAGACTCAGGCATGACAACTCCTAACAACAAAATGGCAGCTATAGGTCGGGCAATGTCAGCGAGCGCGCGTCTGGCGAGGCAAGGTGCCCCGAAACAAGAAGGCATAGGGCTTATGCCCATGCCTTCGCAGTTGAGGGGCAGATTGCCCGCCAGGCGCGGGCGCAGCGTCGAGTGGTCCGGCGTTCGGTAGAACGCCGGAACCTTAGAAAGCAATCTCCTTGGCCCACTTGTCCTTGTCGATCTCCATGAACTGCGAGCGAATGAAATTCTTCTTGAGGTCGAACGGAACCGTGCAGTCGAAGATGGCCTTGCAGGCGATGCCGTGCTCGCGAATCGTGGGGTCGAACGCGGGGTCGTTGGACGGGTCGAGCACGTGGCAGTGGCAGCCGGGGATGGTGATGAGGTCGACGTCGGCCTGGAAGCGCGTGGTCATGGCCCACATCACGTCGCTCATATCAAAGATGTCGACATCCTCGTCAACCAAGATCACATGCTTGAGCTCGGAGAATGCCGAGAAGGCGAGCATGGCGGCGTTGCGCTGACGGCCCTCGTCATTTTTGCTCGACTTCTTAAACTGCATGATGGCAACGAACTTGCCGCCGCCGCAGGGTGCAGCGTGGACGTTGAGCAGGCGGCCCGGGATAGCGGTCTCGACCATCTTGTAGATGGAAGCCTCGGTGGGGATACCGGCCATGGACACGTGCTCGTGCGAAGGGCCGATGCAGCTCTCCATAATGGGGTTGACACGCGTGGTGACGGCGGTGATCTTGATCACCGGGCAGACCTTGGCGCCACCGGTGTAGCCGGGGAACTCGGGCATGGCATAGCCGTGGCCGTTGACGTCCTCGTTGATGGCCTCGTCGTGCATGAGGTAGCCCTCGAGCACGTACTCGGCATTGGCGATGCACTTCTGCGGAACGGTAACGCAATCGGCAAGCTCGACGGCGTGGCCGCGCAGGGCGCCGGCGATCTGCAGCTCGTTGAAGCCGAGCGGCGTGGTGGGAGCCTCGAAGCCGCAGCACATGTACACGGCGGGGTCCAAGCCGATGGAGATGGAGATGGGCATGTCCTCGCCGCGCTGGCAGTACTCGTCAAAAAAGGCGCCAAGGTGACGGCTGCCCGGGGTGATCCACATGGCGAGCTTGTCCTTGTCGACGCAGGAGAAGCGGTGGATGGTCACGTCGGACTGGGAGCCGTCGGGGCTCGTGCCGTAGGCGAGGCCCATGGTGATGTAGGGGCCGCCGTCGACGGGCGTGTTGGTGGGAGCGGGGACGATCTTGCGCAGGTCAAAGCCCTCGTTGTTCGCCTTGTACACAACCTCCTGGCAGTCGATGTGCGCACCCTCGGCGATCTGCTCGGGCGCGATCAGGTTCTCGAAGCGCTTGCCGATCTCGAGGCCCAGGTGCTCCTCGTCCAGGTCGAGCAGGGCGGCAACGCGCTTGCGGCTGGCAAGCATGCCGATGCAGACCTTGGCATCGTCAAAGCCCTTGACGTTGTTGAAGACCATCGCCGGACCCTCTTTGGTCGGACGCATAACGGTGCCGCCGGCGCCGACGTGACGATAGACACCCGAGACCTCGGCGTCCGGGTCGACCTGGGTGTCGGTCTCGAGCAGCTGGCCCGGCATCTCGCGCAAAAAGTCGAGTGCGGAGCGCAGGTCGTGGATCTGGGAAGCATCGGTGGTGGACATAGCGTACTCCTTTCGGGAGAGTGCCCGGCGGCGGGAGTGCCGCCGGGCTGGGCAACGTAGTGGGGCCGCGGCGCTCATAGATGAGGCGCTCGGCCACTCGCAGTTCGAGCACTCGGCTGCTTACAGCCCAAGCGCTCAACCGTTTACATCAGGCCAAAGAGGTGGAACCAGGCGGCCTCGACCAGCACGACGATAAAGACGACCGCAGTGAGGGGAATGCCCATGCGCATAGCCTCTTTGGAGGTGTAGCCGCCAGCGTCCTTGCCCTCGCCGATAAGGATCGGCAGGTTATGGAACGGCAGGATGTAGTGGATGTTGATGGACGTAAAGACGATGAGCGCCACGGCGAGCGGGCTCACGCTGGAGCCGGCCGCGAAGCTGATGAACGCCGGCACGCACACGCCGAGCACGGCCATGACCGAGCCCATGAACATGTGGATGACCATGGAGAGCGCGGCGACAAGCAGGGCGAACAGGAAGATGTTCTCGGGCACGGAGCTGGGGAGTACGACGTCGGCGATCCAGGCGTTCATGCCGGTGGCGCCGCCCACGGAACCCACGGCCATGGCGGCCGTCAGGAACATGAGGGACTTGATGTCGACAGCGTTCCAGCTGGCAGGAGTGAGAACCTCGCCGATGATGGGCATGGCGAGCGCGACACCGATGGCAAGTGTCACCCAGCCGATGTAATCGCCCGAGACGGTAAGCCACAGCGCGATGGCGATGACAAGCCACACGATGGTGCGAATCTCCTTGACGGAGAGCTTGCCGAGCGCGGCCTGCTTGGCCACGATCTGCTCGCGATCGTAAACGAGCTCCTTGCTGGGCTTAAAGAGGAAGAGGCCTAGGAACAGGGTGCACAGCAGCGCGACCAGCATGGGCACGCTCATGTACAGGAACCAGTCGACAAAGGACGGGCTCATGCCGCCGGCCTCGGCACTGTACTGCGCAACGAGCGGGTTGAGTGTGGAGTCGCCCGTCAGGAAGAACATGGAACCCGGGGCGGCAGCGGCAAACACGAGGAAGCCGAGCTTACCCTTGTCGTCGTCCCCGTAGCCGGCGGACTCGGCGATGACCGAGACGACGGCGAGGATGAGGAAGGCGCGGGGAAACGGGTGCGGGATCAGCAGCGACAGCACAAAGGTGAGCGCGAAGATCGAGATGATGAGCGACTTGGCGTCGCGCACGAACTTGAGCATAAACGCATAGGCGATGCGCTCGCCCAGCCCCGACTCCTTGACCGCGCTGGCGATGAGGTAGGCGCCGATGACGAGCCACATGGTAGCTTTGGTCCACGAGCTAAACGTGGAGGCGACCGTCGCCGAGATGCTCGCGGCGCCCGTGTCGTCCACGCACACCTTGAACAGAACGAGCAGCGCGCAGTAGAGCAGGCCCACAAAGCCCGGCTGTGCCACGCCACACGCCCAGAACACCACCGTGGCGAGCGTCAACGCCAGACAGGTCTGACCGCCGACCGTAAGCTCGACCGTCGAGCTCAGCTCCGCCAAAGGAAGAAACTTCACCAGCAAAAAGACAATGATACCCAGCACAAAGCCAATTTCGCGCTTGGTGATCTTAAACGCCTTCTTTTCCGCTTCCATCTCCCCACCTTTCTTGTTGGGGGCACCCGGCGCCGCGGCGTGTGCCGCTACAGCAAAAGGGAGTGCCCGTTATCGGACACCCCTTACGTTGCGCTGTGTTGCGGCAATACAGTCAAGCGGGATTTTTGGATGAGAAGCGATCCCCTGGACAAAAACCGTCACAACATTCAACGCTTTTCCTCGATTTCGAGATTTTCATCGAATGTTGTGACGGTTTGGATGTGACAAAGGGGCTGTACCTTTGTTACATAGCGAGGGCCATACGGATGGATGGGTCGCTGAGTGCCTCGCGGACCCAGGGGGCCAGCTGCTCGGGGTGACCCTGCAGGTAGCCTTTGAGCTCGGACGGGGCCACGCGACGCACTTCCGAAATCTCCTCCTGGTTGATATGCAGCTCGCCCGGCTCAACATGGGCTGCGAACACCTCGCACCATTCGCACTCGCAGCGGCCGTCGCCGTGATCCTCGCGATACACCACGTGTCCGAGGTGCTTGAGCTGATCGGGCTCGCGCGTGATGCCAAGTTCTTCGTTGATGCGACGTGCCGTGGCGGCCGCGACGTCTTCCCCGGGGAGCGGATGGCCGGCACAGCCATCGGCCAGCACCCCGCCCCACAGTCGCTTGAGCGGGCTGCGACGACAGAGCAGCAGGTGTGCGTCTTCGCCCCGGCCCTCAACTAGAAGCGTCAGAAAAGCCTGGTGCAGAATGCCCTCCCCCGTATGGGCCTCGATGCGATCGACGGGGCCAAGTACCTCGCCGGTCGCGGTATCGACCGCCACGACCTCGGCGCCCGCACCGCCCTCGTCCCAGCCGGCGCGTAGAATGCGGGCCGCGGCGGCCTCGAGCGCGGCGATGAGCTCCTTGGTGGTATCGAGCACATGCTGCAGGTCGTCCCCGCTCGCCTGCTCCACATGAAATCCCGTGCTTGCAACGACCGGCGCGCCAAAGCGCGTCGCCAGCGCCGCCGCGATATCGTGCGCCGGGATCTCATCTCGATGGCACGGAACGGCCAGGATGCTCACCGTCGCCGTACGGCCGGGCTCGGGGCGCGGAATGGCCTGCGCCGTAGCGCCCAGGTGCGCGAACTCCGGCGAGCAGGCGTACACTGCCATGCCTCGCGGCGTCACCGTCAGCTGGGCCTCGAGCGCAAACTTGCCCTCGCCCACTGCAACCTTTGTCGTGTGCATACCCATGGGATCTCCTGTCGCCCGCGATGTACCTGAGACCATCTTCGCCTGTATTGCGACTATACAGGCAAGCGCAGCCTGCGACAAAGGGGGCAGGCACCTGACACATTCTGTTAGAGTTGCAGGGATTGAATCCCGCTTATTCATGCGACATTGGAGTGACAACCTTGACCGCCGCAACCACGCCTAAAAGTAAGTCAACCGCCGCCGCGCTCTCCCCCGCGCGCACCAAGCTCTGCCTGGCGCTGCTCGTGCTGTTGGGATTCTCGCTCGGCTGCTCCGAGTTCGTGGTCATCGGTATCGAAAGCGACTTGGCAACGGAACTCGGCATATCGCTTGCCACCGCGGGTCAGCTCATCAGCGTGTTCGCGCTGGTCTACGCTATCGCCACGCCGGTGCTCGCGCTCAGCACGGGGCGGTTCCGCCGCTACCAGCTGCTCGTGTGCTACAGCATTGTCTTTGTGCTCGGCAACCTGGTCATGGCGTTGGCGCCCAACTTCCAGGTACTGTTTATCTCGCGCGTTGTCCTGGGCTCTGTCTCGGGCGCACTGCTCGCCGTGGGCGTGACGTACATCCCCGAGCTGCTGTCCCCGCAGCAAACTTCGCTTGCCATCTCGGTGGTATATGGTGCGTTTTCCGTGGCAATGGTCTTTGTCACTTCGATTGGCAAGTTCGTGGCCGACACGCTCGACTGGCACGTGGCCATGTACGGCACGCTGACCTTTGCCGTTCTGATCTGCGGAGCGCTCGTGGCGTTTATGCCGCGCGCTGGGCAAACCGACGAGCCTGCCACCTTTCGCGAGCAGGCGGGTCTGCTGCGCGAGCCGAGCATCATCACCGGCATGCTCATCTTTTTGTTTGGCGTAGGCTCGGTCTATGTGTTCTACGGCTACGTGACGCCTTATCTTGAGCAGGTGCTGGGCATGGGCACCGTTCAGGCGAGCACCACGCTTATGGCCTACGGCGTGTTCTGCCTGATCTCGAACATCCTGGGCGGATGGATCGACGCACGTTTTGGCATGAAGGCACTGCTTGTGACGTTTGTGCTGCAGGCTGCGGCGTTGCTCGGGCTGTTTGCCGTGGGCGGCACCATGCCGCTCGCGCTGGTCTTTGTCTTTAGCTTGGCGCTGCTCATGTACCTGTTCTCGGTGTCGTGCATCACGCACTTTATGGACGTGGCACGCAGCCGCCACCCCAAGTCGATGGTACTCGCAAGTTCGGTTGAGCCCATGGCGTTTAACGTCGGTATCTCGTTTGGCACCGCGGTAGGCGGAGCCGTGGTGAGCAGCATTGGCATTGCACACGTGGGCGCCGTGGGCGCCGCGTTCTCGCTTGTGGCCTGGGCGCTCACGCTGGTGACGATTAAGCTGGCCCGCTGGGAGCGCAAGCGGGCGAGGGCGTAGGCGTAGATGCGATGCTCGAGCTCGATGATGATCGAAAGGAAACCGCATATGCAACGCGTACTGTTTATCTGCCATGGGAACATCTGCCGCTCGACGATGGCTGAGTCGGTGTTTACTGAGCTGGTGCGCCGTGCCGGGCGCGAGGCGGAGTTTGTCATTGACTCTGCTGCGACCTCGACCGAGGAGATCGGCAACCCGCCGCATCATGGCACGGTCGCCAAGCTGCGCGAAGTCGGGATTCCCGTCGTTGCCCACCGCGCGCGACAGGTGCGTCGCGCGGAGTATGGCGACTGGGATCACATTGTCTATATGGATGCTGAGAACGCGCGCGGCCTGCGTCGCATCTTTGGCGACGACCCCGACGGCAAGATTACGCGCTTGCTCGATTGGACCGAGCGCCCCGGCGACGTGGCCGATCCCTGGTACACCGGCAACTTTGACGCCACCTACCGCGACGTGCTCGCCGGATGCACCGCTATACTCGAGCAGCTGTAGGTTCGCGGGCGCGTGAACCGCGCCCTCGGCATAAATCGAGCGTGGATTTTCTCCCACTTTGAGCGTTCAAGTGCGCCCTAAACGGGAGAAAATCCACGCTCATGAATGTGACAAAGGGACTGCCCCTTTGTCACATCCGGGACTGACCCTAGACCGGCTTGACCTCCAACTTTATCCCCTCGGCACAGGAGTCGCCCAAAACATCCGAAAGGGCCCAGGTCGCATATAGCGGCAAATAGAGAACCGCTCCGTTGCGCTCAACGTTGCCTCTCGAGAAAACAATCCCGAGCCTTACGCCATATTCAGCCGTATCAAGCACATGACCGAGCGCAGCGTGCGCGTGGTAATAGGAGCCCGATTTAACCTTGATCGGAACAGCCGTCCCATCCGGTCCATCGACCACAAAGTCCACTTCACCGCGCTTTTTTGTCTGATAGTAGTAAAGCTGGCGATTTTGGGCAGCCAGCTGCTGGGCCACCACGTTTTCGTAAATGCCGCCCAGATTGGGCTCCTTGCTATCAAGATACGCCGCTTGGGCGACTCCAACGGGGTAGCGCGCCATCAACATGCCCGTATCCGATTGATATAGCTTGAACTGCGATGGCCGCGCCGTCTTGAGCAGGGGCGATTTTGGCTCGGTTACGATATCGGCTTTGAGAGCAACGCCGGCATCGACAAGCCATACAAAATCTCGCTGATACTTCTCGTAGTGAGCCTTGGGGTCAATGGAATTGAGCACGAAGCGCTTGTTTTCGCCCTCGAGCATAATAGGGAGCTGATCGTAGATGCTCTGCACCTGAAGGGCTCGCCCGCTTGCATACTTGGAGATATCCCGCCGGTACTGTTCGTTAAGCTCTGACTGTAGCTGACGAACAGAGGCAAGGTCGCCCTGCGTGTCAAGAAAACGCTGCACGACCTCCGGCATTCCGCCGACAACGGTATAGGTCCTGAAGTTTGCCATCATCGCGTCATGAATGTAATCAGGAACGGGCCTCTCGCTGATACACGCGTCACGTATCGTTTGGCGAGCCCCCTCGCTCACCCCGATTGCCCAGCAAAACTCCTCAAAATCGAGCGGGAACATCCTAAGCTCGTGAACATACCCCACGGGATAGGACCTGACGCCCTTGAACTGAGTCCCGAGCATTGACCCCGAAAACGCCCAGCGGCACCTCCCGTCCTCAACAAGGAACTTTGCCATCGTCATGATGTCGGGGGCCTCCTGGACCTCATCGATAAACACGAGCGTTTTGCCTGGTGCAATCGACTTTCCCGAAAGAAGCGTCACCCTGCTGATGAAATCATCGGCATCCCGCGCCTCGAGAAGAGCATCTTTTGCCTGGCGGTTTTCCATGAGGTTAAGCTCGATGTAGGTTGCATGGTTGGCTTTGCCAAATGCGCGAATCGAATAGCTTTTGCCAATCTGGCGAGAACCCGTAATGAACAAGGCCTTTTGCTCGGAAGACTTCAGCCAACGCTCCAGCTCTGCCGCTATTTTCCTGCGCAGCATAGGCTCCCCCCTCGGTGTCATCGAATGAAATGCAAAGTTTTATATGCTTGATTATCGATGAAACGCAGAATTTTTAGAACCTAAAATCGGATGAAATGCAGAGATTTGAGATTATAAACAAAAGAAGGGGCACCACCGGCGAATGTGACAAAAGGACTGTCCCTTTGCCACATTGCGCTCGACTACTCGTCAACAATCTCGGCAAGCCAGACGTTCAGTGTATCGACTTCGGGGCAGCAGAACTTTGCCGTGCCGGGCTCGTTGCCAGGCACGGTTCCGCCATAGCGCAGGATATCGATATAGGGAAAGCCCACATGGCAGGCCATGGCGCACATCTTGCCGCGATCGCGATCGAAGTCAAAGACGTCGCCCGGCTTGTGACCATGGTGGCAGCGGCACGTCCCCAGCTGGTCCACGCAGCTCACGCGGATACGCGGCCGCTTGCCACGCGGCGCGCCGAGCGGCCTGTTCTCGCCCGCAGGCTTGACGCCGCCCTCGCCAGCATTACTCATGGTCAATCACATCCAGGCAGGCCTCGATGGGCAGGCCGGCAGACTTATCCTCCTGCGCAGCATTGCGCTCGATAAGCTCGGCCACCACGCGCATGGCATCGGCCGTGGCGCGCTGAAGCGTCCAACCGCTCATCACGCGACCCATAAGCACGGCCGAGAACGTATCGCCCGTACCCGGGAAGTACACCGGGATCAGCTCGAAGGGGATCGTGAAGTACTCCCCCGCCACATGGTCGTAACCGATAACCGCGTTCGTGCCATTGACCACGGCGCTCGTAATGACCACCGACTTGGCACCCAGCTCGCGCACGGCGTCCACAAGGGCGCGGGCCTCATCGGGCGTGATCTGCTCTGCAATAGGCGTATCGGTGAGCAGACAGGCCTCGGTGTAGTTGGGCACCGCGTAGTCTGCACACTCCAGCAGGTGCCGCATAAGGCCAATCGTGGACTCGGGCACACCGGCGTAGAGCTTGCCGTTGTCGCCCATGATGGGATCGACGAACACCTTGGTGCCCTTTTGCGCGCGGCGGTGGCAAAAGTCCGAGATGATGCGCGTCTCTTCCTCGGTCACGATAAAGCCGGTCGAGATGGCGTCGAACTCAAAGCCGAGCTCCTCCCAGATGGCGAGGCTCTGGCGCACGTACTCGGTGGTGTCGTGGATGTAGAACTTGGGGTAGTTGAGCGTGTCGGAAACGAGCGCCGTCGGCAGGTTATGGATACGGTAGCCCATGTGCGACAGCACCGGCAGCATGGCGGAAAGCGCGACTTTGCCGTAACCGCACATATCGTTGATCAGCAGCAGCTGAGTGTTCTTCATGAGTGTCCCCCTTGGGTCGGGCATGGCGCGACGGCACCATAGTGCGACTAAGTGTAGCGCAGGGGACGTTGTGAGCGGAGGCGAGCGGTGCGAAGTGCAAATTGTTGCGGAAAGGTTTCGGAAATGGGGGCTGTTTGCTCCATGGCGGCCTAGTTGATGCTACTCATATAGCGCCATTTCAAAACTATGCCTATTTACTACGTTTAACCGCCCGCCTCTAACCACAACGAATTTCTCTCCAACAAAACCGCAGGTAGATAGCTTGCGTTTTTTCAGAAACAGCTGTTGTGGTCAGCGATGCTGGATTCATCGTAGTAATTAGGCATAGTTTTTGGCAAGGCCGCTTCGAAAGGCATCATCGCAGCCCAAAACGATACCTTTTCCTCCGTCCCCCAGGGATAAGATTGCCGCTTAGGAGCGTTTGCAGCGTCGAGCGGTTACGGCGTTTGGTAAAACGCCGTAACTTAATAAGTTTGGTACCTTGACATTCATTTCTTATGCTCCTAGATTGGTTAGGCACAAAACAATTCCACTACCTAACTAAAGAAAGGAGCGGCACTAATTCATGTGCGATGAACCTCTTAACCTTTGTTCGCATGAGCCCGGCGGCGACCCGTCACAGCCTGCGGATGTACCCGAAGCGGTCAGCGCCGAAGACAAGCTTGCCAAGCGCATCCTCAATAATCTGAGCTTTTGCGGCCATTACATGCACTTTCATGGCGGAGGCGTATCCGGCAAGGCGCCCATCATCTGCCTGCTAGCCAAGCAACCCGGCGGCGAGATGTCGCAGCAGGAGCTCGGCATGCACTTTGACCTCAAGCCGGGATCGCTTTCCGAGATCCTGTCCAAGCTCGAGCTCAACGGCCTCATCGAGCGCAGCCGTAACCCCAAGGATCGACGGCAACTCACCATTCGCCTGACCGAAACCGGCCGGGAAAACGCCCGCATCGACCAGGCAGCCCGCATCCGCTTTAGAGAACGGGCCTTTAGCGCGCTCACCCACGACGAGCGCGAGGACCTCGCCGAAATGCTCGATAAAATCCGCGTAACCTGGGAGGAACTGGATGATTAAAACCCTCATGGGCAGCATCCGCGACTATATGAAAGTCACCGTTGCCACGCCGTTGCTCGTGCTTGGCGAGGTGCTCTGCGAGATGCTGATTCCATTTATCACCGCCAACCTGATCGACGCCATCAAAGACGGCGCCACCGTAGCCGAGATGCTTCCCACCGCAGGCTTTTTGGTGCTCATCGCGCTGACGTCGCTTGCTTTTGGCGCCGCGGCAGGCGTCACCTGCAGCCATGCGAGCTGCGGCTTCGCCAAGAACCTGCGTCACGACCTGTTCCACAAGATCCAGACGTTCAGCTTTGCCAACATCGATGAGTTCTCGAGTTCCTCACTCGTCACGCGTCTGACCACCGACATCAACAACTTTCAGCAGGCCTTTATGATGATCATCCGTATCGCCGTGCGCGCGCCGCTGGTCTTGATCTTCGCCTTTACCATGGCATTTATCATGGGCGGCAGCGTCGCCATGGTCTACCTGGTCATCATTCCGCTGCTGGGCTTTGGACTGTTCTTTATCATCTTTAAGGTGCGTCCCATCTTCTCGCGCGTGTTCCACAAGTACGACGCCCTTAACGAGTCCGTCGAGGAAAACGTCACCGGCATGCGCGTGGTCAAGAGCTATGTGCGCGAAGACTTTGAGAAGGAGAAGTTCGCGACCGCCGCGCGCGACGTCCAGATGGACTTCACCCGCGCCGAGAAGCTGCTCGCCTTTAACAACCCCATGATGAACATCTGCGTCAACGGCGCGTTTGTCGTCATCATCTACCTGGGCTCCAAGCTCATCATCACGAGCCAGGGCACGCTGTTCGACGTGGGCCAGCTCTCCTCGACCTTTACCTATGGTTTCCAGATTCTCATGAGCCTGATGCAGCTGTCGATGATCTTTGTCATGGTGACCATGGCCGACGAATCGGCACACCGCATTGCCGAGGTGCTGGCCGCCGAGCCCACGATCGCCGATCCCGCCGAGCCCGTGCTCGAGGTTGCCGACGGTTCCATCGACTTTGACCACGTGAGCTTTAAGTATTCCAAGCATGCGAAGCGCCAGGCGCTCGACGATATCGACCTGCACATTACGAGCGGCGAGACCATCGGCATCATCGGCGGCACCGGCTCGGCCAAGTCCACGCTCGTTAACCTCATCGCCCGCCTGTACGACACCACCGAAGGCGCTGTGCGCGTGGGCGGCGTGGACGTGCGCGACTACGACCTGGACGCGCTGCGTCACCAGGTCGCCATGGTGCTGCAGAAAAACGTGCTGTTTAGCGGCACCATCGCCGAGAACCTGCGTTGGGGCGACCCGAACGCCACCGACGAGGAAGTCCGCGAGGCAGCGCATCTGGCCTGCGCCGACGAGTTTGTCGACGGTTTCCCCAAGGGCTACGACACCTGGATCGAACAGGGCGGCTCTAATGTTTCGGGCGGTCAGAAGCAGCGCCTGTGCATTGCACGCGCCCTGTTGCGTCGCCCCAAGATCTTGATCCTGGACGACTCCACCAGCGCCGTCGACACCAAGACTGACGCCAAGATTCGCGCAGGCCTGGCAAGCTATCTGCCCAACACGACCAAGCTCATCATCGCCCAGCGCATCAGCTCCGTGCAGGACGCAGACCGCATCATTGTCATGGAGGGCGGCCGCATCGCACAGATCGGCAACCACGAAGAGCTGCTCAAGACGAGCGAGATCTACCGAGAGACCTTTACCTCGCAAAACAAGATGTCTGCCGAGGGCGAAGGGGCCGTCGAGGCCGACACCGAGGCATCCGCAACGCAAGCTCAGACCCAGGAAGGAGGCGAGGCACATGAGTAAGGCAACGACCGCCGAGCGCGCGCTCAACCGTAAGGGCGGCACCATGTCGCGCCTCATCAAGACGCTCTTTGGCTTCTATCCCGTGCTTTTGCCCCTTGTCGTCGCCGGCGTGGTGCTCTGCGCCATCATCAACTCCATCGGCGCGACCTTCCTGCAGAGCGCCCTGCAGATTATTAGCGAATCGTGGCAGTCGGGCGATTGGGAAGCCGCACAGCCCAAGATTCTGCAGCTCGTGACCACCCTCGCCTGCATCTACGGCGTCGGTGTCCTGTCCTCGCTCTTCTGGAACCGCGCCATGGCTATCGTCACGCAGGGCTCGCTCGAGAAGCTGCGCGAGATGATGTTCAACCGCATGCAGGACCTGCCGATCCGCTACTTCGACACACACCAGCGCGGCGATATCATGAGCCACTACACCAACGACATCGATACGCTGCGCCAGATGATCAGTCAGTCGCTGCCCAACCTGCTCATGACGATCATCATCATCGTCACGGTGTTCTTTATCATGCTGTACTACAGCGTGTGGATGTGCCTGGTCATCATCGCCGGCGTCGCCTTTATGACCTTTATGACCAAGCTGCTCGGCTCCAATTCCGCGCGTTTCTTCATTGCGCAGCAGACCGAGCTCGGCGTGGTCGAGGGCCATATCGAGGAAGTCATGAACGGTCAGAAGGTCGTCAAGGCGTTCTGCCACGAGTCTGCCGCCGAGGCCGATTTTGACGAGCGCAACGAAAAGCTCTTCGAGGTCTCACAGAAGGCCAACATGTACGCCAACATCCTCATGCCCATCCTTATGAACCTGGGCAACTTGCTCTACGTGCTGGTGGCCCTTGCCGGCGGCATTTTCCTGGCGCTGGGCGTGCCCAACCTGAGCATCTCGGGCATGGCGCTGTCGATCGCCGTCGTGGTGCCGTTCCTCAACATGACCAAGCAGTTCTACGGACAGATCGGCCAGATCTCGCAGCAGATCAACGCCGTG
The DNA here is from genome assembly GCF_003436735.1 of Collinsella sp. TF12-2AT. NCBI lineage: Bacteria > Bacillati > Actinomycetota > Coriobacteriia > Coriobacteriales > Coriobacteriaceae > Collinsella > Collinsella sp. TF12-2AT. Next base: position 43,194 of record NZ_QSQK01000005.1, read on the forward strand.
GTCATGGGCCTCGCCGGCGCCGACCGTATCTTTGAGCTCATCGACGAGAAGCCCGAAGCCGACGAAGGCTATGTGACGCTCGTCAACGCGCAGGTCAACCCCGATACCTGGCAGCTCGAGGAGGCTGACCACCACACCGGCATGTGGGCGTGGAAACATCCGCACCGCGCAACCGGCGAGATCGAGTACGTGCCGCTGCGTGGCGACCTGGTCATGGACAACGTCGACTTTGGCTACACGCCCGACCACGAAGTGCTGCACGGCGTGTCCGTGTTTGCCAAGCCGGGCCAGAAGATCGCGTTTGTCGGCGCCACCGGAGCCGGCAAGACGACCATCACCAACCTCATCAACCGCTTCTACGACATCGCCGACGGCAAGATCCGCTACGACGGCATCAACGTCAACAAGATCCGCAAGGCCGACCTGCGCCGAAGCCTGGGCGTCGTGCTGCAGGACGTGAACCTGTTCACCGGCACCGTGATGGATAACATCCGCTACGGCAACCTGGACGCCACCGACGAGGAGTGCATCGCGGCGGCCAAGCTCGCGGGCGCCGACGACTTTATCACCCGCCTACCCGACGGCTACGACACTATGCTCACCGGCAACGGCGCGCAGCTGTCGCAGGGCCAGCGCCAGCTGATTTCGATCGCACGCGCCGCCGTCGCCGATCCGCCGGCAATGATTCTGGACGAGGCCACGTCGAGCATCGATACCCGCACCGAGGCCATCGTGCAAGCCGGCATGGACAAGCTCATGGAAGGCCGCACGACGTTTGTCATCGCGCACCGCCTCTCCACCGTGCGCAACTCCGACGCAATCATCTGCCTGGACCACGGCCGCATCATCGAGCGCGGCAACCACGACGAGCTGATTGCCAAGCGCGGGTACTACTACCAGCTGTACACGGGAGCGTTTGAGCTGGAGTAGGAACGGTTACTGACGGAGGGTGCCCCGGGGCGTCGGGGTAATTCCTCCGTGCTCAAACATTCTCGCTTCGCTGCGAAACTGCGCGCGGAGGAAATACCCCGCCGCCCCGGGGCACCCTCCTGCGCGCAATCAGCCCGTCATTTAGAGCGGAATAAAAGTTTGTGAGCCCCTGGTCGTTTGGCCAGGGGCTCGTTTTGTGTGGGTGTTTTGGTTGGCAGGAGCTGCATATTATTCGTATAATTTATCGTAAGTTCCCGTACATCGATTGGAGCCTTACATGCCTGCCATTAAGCCTGTTTCCGATTTACGCAATTACAACGAGGTGCTCTCCGACGTCCACGAGGGCTCCCCGGTCTTTCTGACCAAAAACGGGCACGGTTGCTACGCTGTGCTCGACATGAAAGACTACGACCGGTTTTGTGCCATCAGCACGCTGATGTCGGAGCTTGAGCGCGGGCGCAGCTCGGGCGAGGAGAGCGGATGGGTCTCGTCGGACAACGTCGCCGCACACTTCCGCCGCAAGGCCGCAAGCCATGCATAGCTGCGAGATCGTCTACTCTCCGCTGGCTCTGCAAGATCTCGACGATATCTGGGACTACATTGCCGTCGAACAGGACAATCCCGCAGCAGCGGAGAGAATCGTAGGGGGCATCCTCGCTCGGATAGACCTGCTATCCAGCTTCCCAGAGTCGGGTACGCCACTCTCTTCGATCTATCCCCTACGCTCCGATTACCGGTTCGTGGTCTGTGACAGCTATCTCGCGTTTTACCGTTTTCACCAGAAGGTCTATATCGACCGCGTCCTCCACGGAAAGCGCGATTACCTGCAAATACTGCTTGCCGAATAAACAAGCCCCGATATAAGTAGGCCCCTTATCCAGGACCATGCCCGATGCAGCTAAAAAAGCCCCGTCCTAAATTAGCTACTTGAGGAGTTGGGCCATGGCGTTGACGAATTTTTGTACTTGGAGGGTGGGCTCGAGCGGGTAGTGCAGAAAGACCGGCACCTCGCGGCCGCACAGGAACGGCACGCCCACAAAGGCCGGGTGCACACCCGACCATGCCCCACAGGTGAGCACCGCATCGCCCTTTTCCTCCGCCTCGTTAAAGAGCGCAAAGTCAAAGCTGTCCACGTCGATCACGTCCACGCCGCCGTCGGCCAAAAGGTCGATACGCAGGCTGTCTATGGCGTCGTTGCCGTGACGGAGCACGCGCAGGCGCATGCCCTCCAGATCGGCAACCGTGATGCGCTCCTTGCGCGCGAGCCGACTTGAGCGCGGCACGTCGATGTAAAACGGCACGTTAACGATGCGGAGCTTTTGACAGGCGTCGCCCCAGCGCGGGGTCGAAAAACTCGACTGCACCACATCCACCTCGCGCCCCAGACTGCGCATGACGGTCTCGCGCTCATCGTAAAGGTCCCCCACCGGCACGATCTCAAAACGCAAGCGCGGCTCCATGTCGTGCACCTGCGGCCACAGCGCGAGCGTGTGGCGCCCCGGGCACATCATCGACACGCCCAAGCGCACGGCGCCGCCATCGCCCGCCGCTCGCCGGGCGCGGCGCAACGCATCCTCGGATTGGCGCATGATCGAGCGCGCGTCGTCCACCAACAGCGCGCCCGCCGGCGTCACCTTGACGCCCGAGTGCGAGCGCTCGAACAACGTGATGCCGAACTCGGCCTCGAACCCCGACACCTGTTTGACGAGTGCCGGGGTCGACACGCGCAGTTTTGCCGCGGCGCGCGAGAAGCTTCCCAGCTCAGCGGCGGCCGCTATGGCCTCGAGTCGTCGATCGTACACGTCAATCTCCCGTTTCCAGACGTATGGACATGCGCTGCCGAAGGGGGTCGTTTTGGCAGGTCACACACTCAATTAAGAACAAATTGCCTTGCGTGCTGTAAACCATAGGTTTACGTCATTCTAACAAATATGCAATTCACCTGCGCGAACGCTAAGCATACGATAACCAGCGAAAACCACGTGGGTCGGTTAATGGGAGCGACCCACCGGGAGGCACAAGAAGGGAAGTTCCTATGAGCAATTGGCTTAAGCTCGAGGGCGATGTCTGCGCTGTGACCGGCGCGCTCGGCGGCATGGGCGTCGAGATTTGCCGCGAGTTCGCCCGCAATGGCGCCAACGTCGTCCTGCTCGACCTGGACGAGAAGAAGGTCAAGGCCGCTGCCGCCGACCTCGCTGCCGAGTTTGGCATCCACGCCGAGGGCTACAAGATGAACGCCACCGACGAGGCCGAGGTTCAGGCCGCCGTCGACGCCACCATCGCCAACTTCGGCCGCGTCGACGTCCTCGTCAACACCGCCGGCATCCTGCGCTTCGCAGCCATGGAAGACCTGCCGCTGAATGACTGGAACGAGGTCATCAACGTCAACCTCACCGGCTACTTCATCACCTCGCAGCGCTTTGGTCGCGAGATGATCAAGGCCGGGCAGGGTCGTCTGGTGCACATCTCGACCGTCGCCAGCCACTCCCCCGAGACGTTCTCGGGCGTGTACAGCTCCACCAAGGCCGGCGTCAACATGATGTCCAAGATGCTCGCCGCCGAGTGGGGTCCCTACGGCGTCCGCTCCAACTGCGTCGAGCCCTGCTTTGTCAAGACCCCCATGTCGGCGAGCTTTTACGCCGACCCCGAGGTCGAAAAGAGCCGCAGCCGCCTGATCGCCACGCGCCGCATCGGCGAGGTCAGCGATATCGCCAACGCCGTCATGTTCCTGGCGTCCAAGCGCTCGGACTTTACCACCGGCGACGCCATCAAGGTCGACGGCGGTTTCTCCAATATGATGGGCGACCTCACCGCCAAGCCCGGCGGCCGCCGAGCCTTTGCCGACAACTACCTTAAGAACAAGGGTGTCGAGCTTTGGTCTGACGAGTCCGGCGTCGCCAAGCCGACCGACCAGTAAACCAACCCGACAGGGAGGCCCCGCGGACGTGTCCGCCCCTCCCCCGCATCGATTAGAAAGAGTCCCATGGCTTCCACCAACTCCAACAAGGGTCGCGCCGTCGTGCTTTCCGCCGCGTGCGTCACTATGTTCTTCATCAGCTCCATCGCGCTGTATTCCGTCGTGAGCAAGAACCTGCTCGCCGTCTACCCCGAGTGGTCGAGCGCCCTTACCTGGGCTTTCCCGGTCTTTCAGACCATCATGGCCGTGACGGGTATCTTCGCCGGCCGTATCTCCGATAAGATCGGTCCGCGCAACGTCGTGATCGCCGCCGCCGTGTGCTACGGCCTGGGCTGGTTCATGTCCGGCACCGTCACCGAGCCGTGGCAGTTCTACCTGTGGTTCTCGCTCGTCGCCGCCATCGGCAACGGCTTGGGCTACAACCCCGCGCTCACCACGGGCCAAAAGTGGTTCATCGACAAGAAGGGCCTGGCCTCCGGCATCACCCTGGCCGCTTCGACCGCCGGCCCCGCCGTGCTGTCCCCGGTGCTCGCCTCGCTGCTCATCCCGAGCCTTGGCATCTTTGGCGCCCTTAAGGCACTCGGCGTCATCTTCTTTGTGACGATCGCCGCCTCCGCCCTGTTCCTGAAGGCCCCCGAGGCCGGTTGGCTGCCCGAGGGCTTCGAGGCCCCCAAGGGCGGCGCGCATGCCGGCACCTTCGGCGACCTCACCCCGGGCGAGATGGTCAAGACCCCGCGCTTCTGGGTCCTCATCGTCACCTTCGCCTTTGCCGCCACCGCGGGCACCCTGCTCGTGGGCAAGGTTGCCTCCATCGCCGCCGTCCAGCTCTTCGCCGACCCCACGAGCGCCGCGGCCGTGGCCCTCGGTGGCGTGGTGGTCTCCGTCAACACCTGCGCCAACCTGGTCGGCCGTCTGTCCTTTGGTCAGATCATCGACAAGCTCGGCGCCTACAAGTCGCTGCTTATCAGCCTTGTCGTCACCATCGTCGCGCTCGTCATCATGTCGATGAGCTTTACGCAGAGCATGTTCTTTGTGGCGCTCGCCCTGCTCGGCTTTAGCTTTGGCGCCCTGCTCGTCATCTACCCGCCGCTCACCGGTGGCGCCTTTGGCACCAGCAACATCGGCGTCAACTACGGCATCATGTTCTTGGGCTACGCCGCTTCTACTTGGATCAGCCAGCCCATTACCGCCGTGCTGTATCACGCCGAGGCCGGCAGCGCCGCCTACCAGCAGTCCTTCTACGGCGCCATCGTGATCGCCGCCATCGCCGTCGTGCTCACCGTCTACATGATGGTCTCCGACAGCAAGAAGAAGTCCGCTTAGTTTTGCTTGACGCGGCAAGGGCCGTTCTCTTGCCGCATTCCACCGGTCACCAGTATTAAGGAGTCGAAATGTCTGAGCTCAACCCCGTCCGCATTGCCGTTATCGGCGCCGGTGCCATGGGCCGCAACCACATCCGCTTTGTCACCGAGGAGCCCGAAGCCGAGCTCGTCGCCATCGCCGACGCCTTTGAGGGCGCCCGTGCCACGGCCGAGGCCGCCGGCGTGCCGTTTTACACCGATCCCGCCCAGATGATGGACGAGGTCAAGCCCGAGGCCGTCATCATCGCCACCCCCAACGACCTGCATCTGGGCGTTGCCCGCGAGGCCGTGAAGCGCAACATCGTGCCGCTGGTCGAAAAGCCAATCTCCAACGACCTCGAGGATGCCCAGGCCTTCGCCGCCGAGGCCGAGACCGCCGGCGTGCCCGTGCTCGTGGGCCAGCACCGTCGCCACAACCCCTTCGTCAACAAGGCCAAGGAGATCATCGAGTCCGGTGAGCTGGGCAAGCTCACCGTGTCGAGTTTCCACTACATGATCTATAAGAATGACGGGTACTTTGATGTCGAGTGGCGCCGCAAAAAGGGTGCCGGCCCGATCCTGGTCAACCTGGTGCACGACGTCGACCTGCTCCGTTACCTGCTGGGCGAGCCCGTCGCCGTCCAGGGCATGCAGTCCAGCGCCGCCCGCGGGTTTGAGACCGAGGACTCCGCTGTGGTCAACGTCCGTTTTGCCGATGGCGCGCTCGCGAGCATGACCATCTCCGATGCCACCGCCAGCCCCTGGAACTGGGAGGCCACCGCTCGCGAGGACCCGCAGTACCGCCCCTTCGACGCCGATGCCTACTTTATTGGCGGAACCTTGGGCGCCCTTTCGCTGCCCCGCCTGCACCAGTTCTCCTACGACGGCGCCTCCAACTGGCACAAGCCGCTGCAGATGGAGATTCCGGCCGTGGACCCGGCGCTGCCGCACAAGATGCAGCTCAAGCACTTTGTGAAGGTTGTCCGCCGCGAGGTCGAGCCCGTCGTGACCCCCGCCGATAACGTCAAGACGCTCACACTTCTCAACGCCATCAAGGAGGCCGCCGAGACCGGCCAGCTCGTCGAGCTGTAATGTCTTAAGAGCGGGCCGCGGCAAACTCACCGCCGAGCGCCTTGGCCCGCCGCCAACAAGCCCCCTCTTCTTTACCCCGCGAGCAGCCTCCTGCCCGCGGGGCTTTCTTTGCAGCCGCGGCGCGGGCGGGTGGTAGACTGGGTGGCTCATGCACCTGTAACGTACTCACAGACAGGAAGTCCCATGGATCTTATCGCCCAGCTCGCCCGCGAGCTCAACCTTAGGGCCGCCAACATCGAGGCGGCCGTCAAGCTCATCGACGAGGGCAACACCATTCCCTTTATCTCGCGCTACCGCAAGGAAGCCACGGGCGGCATGGACGACGTCGCCCTGCGCGCACTCGACGAGCGCCTGTCCTACCTGCGCAATCTTGAGCAGCGTAAAGAGGACGTCATCCTGCTCATCGATGCCCAGGGCAAACTCACGCCCGAACTCGAGCAACAGATTCGCGAGGCCACACAGCTCCAGCGTGTCGAGGACCTCTACAAGCCCTACCGCAAAAAGCGCATGACCCGCGCGCAGAAGGCCCGCGAGGCAGGCCTGGAGCCGCTTGCCAACATGATCATCATGCAGGCATCCGCCAAGGGCAGCGCGCTCGACACCGCCGCGGCATACGTTAACGAGGAGGCCGGCTTCGACACGCCCGAGAAGGCGCTTGCCGGCGCCACCGACATCGTGGCCGAGACGGTAGCCGAGGACCCGGAGAACGTCGCCGACCTGCGCGCCTTTACGCAAAACACCGCCGACATCATCGTCGAGGCCACCGACCCCGCCGAGAAGACCCCCTACGAGCCCTACTACAACTTTGACGAGCCGCTGCGCCGTATTCCCAACCACCGCGTGCTGGCTATCGACCGCGGTGAGCGCGAGGGCAAACTCCGCGTGCGCGTGAACGTCGACGGCGCTGCCGCCACGGCGCGCCTCGGCAGCCGCTGGCCCCGTCGCCAGGGCGTGTTCGCGCCCGTCTTTGACGCCGCTATCGCCGACGGTTACAAGCGTCTCATGGCCCCCTCGCTGGAGCGCGAGGCCCGCGCCAAACTCACCGTCCGCGCTCAGACCGAGGCCATCAATGTCTTTGCCAAGAATCTCGAGGGCTTGCTCTCGGCACGCCCCGTGCGCGGTGCCCGCGTGCTCGCGCTCGATCCGGGCTACCGCACCGGCTGCAAGGTCGCTGTCATGGACGAGACCGGCAAGCTGCTCGACCACGGCGTTGTCTACCCCACCAAGCCGCGCCACGACGTCGCCGGCACCAAGCGCGAGCTCGCCCGCCTCGTCAAGAAGGACGGCGTCAACACCATCGTCATCGGCAACGGCACCGCCAGCCGCGAGACCGAGGAAGTCGTCTCGGAGTTCATTGCCGAGCAGGCGCCCGGGCTGCGATACACCATCGTCAACGAAGCCGGCGCGTCGGTGTACTCCGCCTCCGAGCTCGCCAGTCAGGAATACCCCGACCTGGACGTCACCGTGCGCGGCGCCATGAGCCTAGGCCGCCGTCTGCAGGACCCGTTGGCAGAGCTCGTCAAGATTCCGCCCCAGTCCATCGGCGTGGGCCAGTACCAGCACGACCTTGACCAGGCCGAGCTCTCGCGCACCCTAGGCCACGTGGTGGAAGACGTCGTCAACCGCGTGGGCGTCGACGTCAACACCGCAAGCGCGAGCCTGCTGGGATACGTATCGGGCATCACGCCGAGCGTGGCCAAGAATATCGTGGCCTACCGCGAGGAAAACGGAGCCTTTACCGATCGCCGCCAGCTCAAGAAGGTCCCCAAGCTGGGACCCAAGGCATACCTCAACGCCGCAGGTTTCCTGCGCATCAGCGGCGGCAAGAACCCGCTCGACGCGACAAGCGTCCACCCCGAAAGCTACGAGGTGGCCACGGCCGTCCTGGAGCGCGCCGGCGTTGCGGCAAGCGAGCTCAGCCGCGGCGGCGTGCCCGACATCGAGCGCCGCCTGGGCAGCATCTCGACGCTGGCAAGCGACCTGGACTGCGGTACCCTCACGCTCATCGACATTGTCAACGAGCTCAAGAAGCCCGGCCGCGACCCGCGAGACGACGCGCCCGAGGTGGTCTTTAGCCGCTCGGCACTTTCCATCGACGACCTGGAACCCGGCATGGAGCTCAAGGGCACGGTGCGCAACGTCGTCGACTTTGGCGCCTTCGTCGACGTGGGCGTGCACCAGGACGGCCTCGTGCACATCTCCAAGCTGGCCAGCCGCTTCGTCAAGCACCCCAGCGACGTGGTGCGCGTCGGCGACACGGTGAAGGTATGGGTAGAAAAGGTCGATCGCGACCGCAAAAAGATCTCCCTCACCATGGTGCGGGGCAAATAAGCCGCTGCAGGCGCTCGGCGGGCCCCATTCCGCCGAGCGCCTCTCCTTCTAAAACGATTTGGCGATATCCCGAAGTGCGAGACGCCGTTTCCGCTAATCATCACCTGCAATTTTTGAGATATTCGACCTCGCTGGGCCGCGATAACACTTCTTCAAAGTGCAAGCTCAACAAATAGGCATCAGATATTCCACAAACGTCCCATATCTGCACCCGCAGAGGTGCGGTACGGGACGTTTTTCAGCCATATTGGCAATCTTGACGGCACTCTGAGGCCGAATATCTCGATTTCTGTTGGTGGGACACTTATGGGCACGAGCCGCAAAGACCTCGTTTGCCCGGTAGAGCTGTTCAACCACGTCAAGCATGAGATCTTGCATGCGCGGAACAAAGGGATAATCGAAGGGTCTTGGGCGACTTGCGCGTCGCCCCGAACACATAGCCGGCAGGGTCCTTTGCCTTGGCGATGACTGCCAACTCGGGGCCGGATCGTTTTCGATACTTGATAGATATGGATTAGAAGATCATTAGATTACAGGTTGATCCATAATGCGGAACCGCGTTGTCCACGCGATGCCGTCGGAGCCCACGCCGCCGTCCGAGGTGACGCCGGCCGCGTAACACGAATCGTCATCCGGCGAACGAAGCCGCCAGTGGCACGCGGCGTTGCCATCCGAGCCCAGCCCCATTACTGCCCGAGACAGTTGGCGGGGTAGCACTGTCGACCCCCATCGGAATAAAGGTAGCGATTCAGCTCAGGACCTACCGACGGGTTCGTGTCGGCAGCCCCGGCCTTTCCTTTGCCTAGCGCGACCCTCGCGAAGCGCGTGAGCGATAGGGAAAGGAAAGGCCGGGGCGAACAACCCGCGATGTAGCCAGCGTTCGCGTTACGGCAGGATATGGAAACCGAGCGAGGCGATATCCTTGGCAAAACCGCGCACGGTATCGAGCGAGACCTCGTACGGGTCACGGCCGATGTTCTTACGCTTGGCCAGGATGCTGTTGGGCACCGTGATGATCTGGCAACCGCATCCTTCCGCCTGGTAAATATTGATAAGCTCACGCGTGGACGCCCACAGGACCTCGCAGTTGGGCTTGGCGGCGGCCTTCTTCACCGACTCCGTCATAAACGGAATGGGATCGACGCCGGTGTCAGCGATACGGCCGGCAAAGAGCGAGATGATGGACGGCGTCTCGGCGTCAACGGCCTCGACCATCTCGTCGACCTGCGCAGGCGTAAAGATGGTGGTGACGTTGACCTTGATGCCGTCGGCCGAAAGCTTGCGCACCAGCTCGGCCGTGGACTCGCCCTTGGTGGTCACGCACGGAATCTTGACGTAGACGTTCTCGGCCCAGGTAGCGATCTCGCGGGCCTCGATCTTCATGGTCTCGACGTCGTCGGCAAAGACCTCAAACGACACAGACACATCGGTGATATGGGCCAGGACCTCCTTGGCAAAGGCGCGGTAATCCGTCACGCCGCCCTTTTTCATAAGGGACGGGTTGGTCGTGAAACCCTGAACGTTGCCGTTCTCGTACATGTCGAGCATGCCCTCGAGATTTGCACCGTCAGCGAACACCTTGATTGCCATCTGCCTGATTCCTTTCGCTTGCACACGGGCGTTAAACTGCTAAACACTTTACCTACGTTTATCAAGGCGTGAACTGCGGTTTTTTATCTTCTCGGCGAACGGTATAATCGCTTCAGTGTTTGGATTGATAAATCGATTGAGCATGCAAAAGCAAAGAGTCGCAGTTTGAGCAAACGTCAGAAGGCGAGATTCATTAGATGAGGCCGAAATGTTGCATCGCTGTGACGGTGCCATCGTGTGCGACATCGTCGGTCACGTAGTCGGCGACTGCCTTGACCTCGGGCATGGCGTTGCCCATGGCTACAGCCGTCTCGACGGCGGCGAGCATACCCAGATCGTTGCCGGAATCGCCAAAGCCAAAGGTGCGCGCGTTGCCGGTGCGACCCAGGTATTCCAGCGCTCGCGCCACGCCCACGCCCTTGTCGATGCCCTTGGGGCTCAGCTCGCGATTCTGACCACCGGTGTTGCACAGCTCAAACTCGCGCTCGATAAAGCCGTCATCGTTGGCTACGCGAGCCAGGTCGTACGCGTTAATGCACACCTTGCCTACGCGCAAGCGGCCATCGACGCGCATCTGGTCGGTGCCATGCACCACGCCGGCGCCTAGCAGAAATGACTGTTCGACACCAACTGGCTCAAGTGAATAGGTGGCACCGTTCGTCTCGAACAACGCCTCGCCGCCCGCCACAGTAATGCGACGCGCGAGCTCCTCAACAATGTCCTCGTCAATGCAGTCCTCGTGTGCCACGCGGCCCTCGACCTCGAGCGTGGCCCCCGCCATGGCAACGATACCCGCCGGGTTCAGCGCGCGCAGGCCATCGGCAATCAGCCACAAGGGGCGACCCGTGCAGATAAATGCCTGGTGACCCGCATTGCGCAGGCGACCAAATGCATCGACAACGGCCTTCGACGGATGGATTGCATTGAAGTCCTTATCGGTCATATCGTCGGGATCGAACGACGTCAGCGTGCCGTCCACGTCAAAAAAGAGCACAGCGGGTTCGGGACACGCATCAATCATATGGGTTCCTTTCGAGGATAAGGGCAAACGAAGCATCCATCATATAATGGAGCGACGCAACCAGAGAGGTCACCCATGGAATTTTACGCAAGCTGCCCCGAGGGCTTTGAGTCCGCACTCGCCGATGAGCTTAAACGCCTCGGACTTTCGCATGTTCGCCGGCTGAAGGGCCGCGCTACATTTGAGGGCGAGCTCGAAGAAGGTTACCGCGCCTGTCTGTGGTCGCGCCTGGCGAGCCGCGTGTTCGTGGTGCTCAGGCGCTTTGAGGCGCAGAATGCCGATGAACTGTACGATGCCGTTTACGACATTGCCTGGGAAAACATCGTCCGCTGCGGCGCCACCATTGCCATCACTGCCCGTGGTGTGACCGAGCAGCTGCGCAACACGCGCTTCTCTGCCCTGCGCGCCAAGGACGCATTGTGCGATCGCCTGGCCGAGACCACAGGCCGTCGCGCCGATGTCGATGCTGCCGACCCCGATGTCCACCTGCTGCTTTCGCTACGCCAGCGCCGTGCGAGCATAAGCCTGGACCTTTCGGGCGACCCGCTGTTCAAGCGCCTGCCGCCCGCCGCGACTCGCGCCGGCGAGGGCGCGCACGTGCTACGCCCCGACTACGCCGCCCTGGTGTTGGCGCAGGTCGGCTGGACCGCGCTGTGCGAGCGCGAGCTGACGGCCGACGACTACGAAAACGAGGCCCTACCTACGCTGATCGACGCCTCGTGCGCCGGCGGCGGCCTGCTGCTGGAGGCCGTGAACATCCTGACCGACCGCGCCCCGGGCGCCGCACGCGAGCGCTGGGGCTTTGAGGGCTGGCAGCTGCACGATGCCGCCCTATGGGAGCAGTTGCTTGCCGAGGCACGAGAGCGCGAGGCGGCAGCGCGCGAGCGCCAGGCACGCATCGTCGCCGTGGACATTGACCCTGCCGCCCGCAAGACCGCCGAGCGCATGGCCAAGTGCGCCGGTTACAAGCGCTTTGTCGATTTTTGCGCCGCCAAGCCCGCCACCGTGCTGGACCATGCGGGCGCTGTCGCCGGCGCCGCCCTCGTCGCGGATACGACCGAGACGCCGCTTTCGCTCATGCATGACGCCATGACGCTGGTCGGCGAGCTGCGCCGCGCGCCCGAGCTTGCTTCGGCACCGGTCGCCGCGCTCACCCGCGACGGCCTGCTGGCCCGCGCGCTCCATGCCGAGCCCGCGCGCTCCATTGCCGTCATGCCCAACAACGAAGAGGCGACTATCGAGGTTTGGCCCTCGCTCGACCACGCCGCCGCAGCGTTTGAGGCTGCGACCAGCGCGGATGCCGAGGCCGAGGTTGCGGATGCCAACGACGTCATCAGCGACGAAGCCGCCAGCACCCCCATGCCCGAACCTGCCGCCACGCTCGACCTGGGCGACGGCAAGCCGCTGCCCGTGCTCATCCCCGAATCCGAGCAGTTCGCCAACCGCCTGCGCAAGAACGCTCGCCTGCGCCGCAAGTGGGCCAAGCGCGAGGGCGTGAGCTGCTACCGCGTCTACGATGCCGACCTGCCCGACTACTCCGCCGCCATCGATCTGTACGAGGGTTGCCCGCAGACGCCGGGCCGCTGGCTCGTCATCGCCGAATACGCCGCGCCCAAGACCATCGACCCCGCACTGGCCCAGGCCCGCATGCTCGACATTCTGGCCATCGCGCCGCGCATCCTAGATGTTCCCGCCGAGCACGTGCACGCCAAGGCCCGCATGCGTTCGCGCGGCGGCTCGCAGTACGGTAAGCAGGGCGCCGGCAAGGGCGGCTCGGGCGAGCGCGCCAACATTGCGCGCCGTCGCCTACCGCTCATCGAGGAAGGCGGCCTCACCTTTGCCGTCAACTTTGACGACTACCTGGACGTGGGCATCTTCTTGGACCACCGCGTCACGCGCAATCTGGTGCGCGAGCACGCCAAGCAGGCGCGCCGCTTCCTCAACCTGTTTGCCTACACCGGCACTGCCACCTGCTATGCGGCAGACAGCGGCGTCGAGGAGACCGTGACGGTCGACCTCTCCAACACCTATCTGGACTGGGCCGAGCGCAACATGCGCCAGAACGGCTTTGTGGGGCCTCAGCATCATTTTGTGCGCGACGACGTGCTCGCCTGGATTCGCGACCAGCGCCAGACGCGCAACCGCTGGGACCTGATCTTTGTCGACCCGCCCACGTTCTCGAACTCGTCCAAGATGGGCCGTCGCACCTGGGATGTTCAGCGCGACCATGTTGAGCTTTTGGCCGGCGTATCGCGCCTGCTCGCGCAGGGCGGCCATGCCATCTTTAGCTGCAACCTGCGCGGTTTCCGCCCCGAGACGCGCAAGCTCGCGCGCGCAGGCGTGGTGCTGGAGGACATTACGGAGCAGACCATCCCCGAGGATTTCGCGCGCAACCAGAAGGTGCACCACTGCTACATCGTGCGCCGCCTGCCCATCGAGGACGCCATGGCCGAGGTCGGCTTTAGCGCCGAGGAAATTGCTGAGCGCGTCGAGGAACTGCGCAACCCCGGAGCCCGCAAGCCTCGCGCAGCATCGCCCGCGCACGCGCAGGCCGGCGTCCGAGGACCGCACGGAGACGACAAGCCCGCCTGCTCAGGCAAGCCCAAAAAGAAGAAGTTCTACGCCAGCAAGCCCAAGGGCAAATAAACAAAGTTGCGGTGGAATAGTCCCTAAAAATGCCTGGTAAAGGCCCAAACAGGAACTATTTCACCGCAACTCATATTGGGATGATGGTTGGCGATCTAGCCTTGGATGACCAGGCGGTAGCCAATGCCTACATGGGTTTGGATGTAACGCGGATGCGCGGGGTCGGACTCGATCTTTTTGCGCAGCGTACCCATAAAGACGCGCAGGCTCGCCAGGTCGCTCTTGGTCGCCGTGCCCCAGATCTCGTGCAGGATAAATTGGTGCGTCAGCACCTTGTCGGCGTTGTGTGCCAGCAGGCACAAGAGCTTGTATTCGATCGGCGTCAGATGCAGTTCCTCGCCATCCATCGTGGCGATGCCGGCATCAAAATCGATATGCAACTCGCCGGTATCGAACGAGCCCTCGGAGACAACACCGCCCGCCTGCGCATACGAAAGGCGCCTGAGCGTGGTGCGAATGCGCGCGAGCAGCTCCTCGACCGAAAACGGCTTAGTCAGGTAGTCATCGGCGCCGGCATCGAGCGCTCGGATCTTGTCCGCGTCCTCGCTGCGTGCCGAGACCACGATGATCGGCATGCCCGACCACGCGCGCACCGACTCCACCACCTTGACGCCGTCCATATCGGGCAGGCCCAGATCGAGCAGCACAATGCTCGGCGCCTGCGACGAAGCGGCGGCGATGGCGGCGTGGGCGGTCTCCACAGCCATATGGCGCAAACCGTGCGCCTCGAGCGCGGCAACGATAAGGTTGCGGACGGCGGGATCGTCCTCAACGACCAAGATAAGCGGTTTCACAGCAGAGTTCGGCACAGTGTTACTCCTTATCAAACGAAACATCGGCGGCAGGAAGCTCAATCGTAAAGACAGAGCCGTGCGGGTCCGCCGCGGCAACCCCTATGCTACCGCCATGCGCCAGCGCAATGGAGCGGCAGAGCGAAAGCCCCAGACCCACACTGCGGCAGCTATCGGCTAGGCCATGGTTGGCGATATAGAACGACTCAAAGATTCGCTCGCGGTCCTCGGGCGCAATGCCCGGGCCGTCATCGGCAACCGAGCACGCCACGCATCCATCATGGACGCCAATCGAGATCACGATATGCGAGCCTGCGGGCGTATAGGTAATGGCGTTGTTCACCAGATTGACCACCAGCTGCACCATCAGGCGCGCGTCGACGTTGACGAGCGCCGGCTCATCGCACGCCACTACCTTAAGGTCGTGCTCACGTACGGCCGGGTTTACGTGGCGCAGCGCCTCCTCGACGATATCGTCCATGAGCTCGAGCGTGGTCGACAGATGCATGCCGCCGCCCTCGAGCTTGGTAATGGCGAGCAGGTTCTCGACGGTGGCGTTGAGCCATTGCGCGTCCGAGCGAATGGATAGGAGCAGGCCGCGGCGCGTCTGGTCGTCGAGCACGGCCGTGCCAGTCGAGCCCTGGTCGAGCAACACGTCGGCATTGCCCGAGATACTGGTAAGCGGCGTGCGCAGATCGTGCGAGATGGAGCGCAGCAAGTTGGCACGCAGCTGCTCGTTTTTAGCGAGCACCGCCGCCTCCTCGCGGGCCTCCATGGCGCGGGCGCGATCGAGAGCCAGCTCGCCTTCGCTCACGATGGCATCGGCAAGCGTCCTCTCCTCGGGCGTCAGCGCATCGGGCTCGGCGACAATGGCGAACACCCCCACCACCGAGGCGGGATCGCCCGCGCGCACCATGGTGTCGCCCGAGCGCACGGTCAGGTATATGCCGTAGAACGCCGAGGCACCATAGGTGGCATCGAGCGGCGTTCCCACATAGGCGGACGCCGAGAGCCGCGGCGGCATCTGCGGCGCCAGCTGGTGTACCGGCGCGGCATCGCCCACGGCCGTGTACGTCGTGCGCGGCAGCAGGTCATCGTTATCGGCATCGGCGCTATACCACACGACCGGACAGTCCGAAAGACGCGCCAGCTGCGTTGCCATAGCGTGCACAATCTGTTGCTGATCGCCACACCGCTGCAGCATGCGGTTGGTCTCGAGCACCATCTGCGTGCGACGGTCGCTGGCGGCAGCCTGTGCCAAGGCGCGGCGCAGGGCCAACGCAATCGAGCTCGATACGAGCGAGACCGCAAACATGATAAAGAACATGCCGGGATAGACGCGGTCGATAAACGACAGCGCGTAGCGCGGGTCGACAAACAAGAAGTTGTAGAGCGCCACGGCGGCAGCCGAGCTCAGCAGGCAGTACAGGCGGCTCCAGGTAAAGAAAGCGCACAGCTGCACGGCGAACACATAGACGATCATGATGCTCGGCGCGAGCCCCGGATGGTCGAGCAGCGCGCCCACAATCGTTGCCGCGGCTAGCAGCCCCGCCGATACGCAGGCGTCATACAGAGGGCTGCGACGCGTCAGCGTTGTACGCCGCCACCAAAAGTTCTCGGCAATATCGCCGTCCGCACGGACATCCATCAGCGCCCCGCCCCTCTCTCAAAAACAAAAACCACCACAAAGGGGACTGGCACCTTTGCGGTGGTTGCCTCCTTGTGGTGGTTCCAAGTGTATAGCCTTTGCAGCCTGCGGTCGTTAGACAAACAGCAGACGTCGACTACGGGCGCTCGTCGGGAGCCAGACGCTGCATCTTGCTCACGGCCTTAAACTTGGTGAACAGCGGCACGTACTCAAAGCTCACGTTGGAGTTCTCCAGGCCGTACCAGCGCGCAGGCGTGCCGGCGGCACGGCGGATGATGTACTTGAGCGTGATGGCCGTACGCTCGCTGGGCTCCACGTCGCTTTCGGGCGCCAGCAGCTTGCGGATCATGACGAACTTAAACGTACCGATGTTGCCCGGATCCTTGTAGACCGAGTAATCGTGCGTCTGCGCCGGCAGCTCGCCGCTGGCGGCCAGGTCCTGAACAACCTGGCGCAGGTAGGCATTGACGCGCTGGTTGATCTTGTAGCCCAGGTACAGATGCACGCGGAACACGTAGTCGGTGCCGAACGTCTCGACCGAGTAGGCAAAGGTATGCGGCTCGTCCATGGTCTCGACATTCACGAACCACCAGGCGCGAGCGCGCTTGGGGTGCTTATCCAAAATCGAGTAGACGATATCGCGGTCGATATAGTCGGTGTTGGTGTCCTTGGTCAGGTACACGATGTTGTCGCTCATGAGCTCGTAGCGATCGTCATCGCGCAGGCGTTTGAGCTGCGGCAGATAGCTGCGCAGCGGCAGCAGCGTAAACTGACGTTGCTCGACCGCCGTGCCGTTGTACCAGCACACCATAATGCCCATGATGAGTGCAGCCATGAGGATGGTGAAGTAGCCGCCGTGGAAGAACTTGGTGAGCGAGCTCACAAAGAAGAAGCCCTCGAGCATAAGGAAGAAGGCGGCAAAGATCCACGGCGCGACCTTGAGATTGCGCTCCACGTGCAGATAGAAGAAGAGCAGCATTGTCGTGCACATCATGGTCAGGGTAATGGCCAGGCCGTACGCGGCCTCCATGTGCGCCGAGTTCTGGAACAGCAGCACCACGACGACGCAGCCCACGAGCATGACGTTGTTGACCATGGGAATGTAGAGTTGGCCCTTGGTCTCGGCAGGATAGAAGACCTGCATATGCGGCATGAGGTCCAGGCGGCTGGCCTCGGACACCAGCGAGAATGCGCCGGTGATGAGCGCCTGCGAGGCAATGATGGCCGCGACGGTGGAAAGGCCGACGGCAAAGGGGCGCAGACCCGGAGCGAGCATCTGGTAGAAGGGGTTGAGGTCGGCGATACCCATGAGCTCCGGGTTGCCGGCGTTGTTGATAAGCCACGCGCCCTGGCCCATGTAGGACAGCAGCAGGCAGCACTTAACGAACGGCCAGGTGGCATAGATGTTGCCGCGGCCCACATGGCCCATGTCGGAATAGAGCGCCTCGGCACCGGTGGTAGCGAGGAAGCAGCTGCCCAAAATCATGATGCCCGCATGGTTGTTGGGGCTCAGCAGAAAAGCGATGCCACGCAACGGGTTGAGGCACAGCAGCACCGCGGGATACTGGCAGACAAAGAACAGGCCCGTGCCGCCCAGGAACAAAAACCACAGCGTCATGATGGGGCCGAAGGCGTGACCGATCTTGGCCGTGCCGATGCGCTGCACCAAGAAGAGCGCGATGATGATGGCAAGCGTGATGGCGACGACACGACCCTGGTCGTCACCGAGCACGGCATGGACCGCCGGGATGGTGCGCAGGCCCTCGATGGCCGTGGTGACGGTAACGGCAGGCGTCAGGATGCCGTCGGCGAGGAGCGCCGCGCCGCCCAGCATGGCGGGGATGATGAGCCACTTGCCGCAGCGCTTGACCAGGCTGTACAGGGCAAAGATGCCGCCCTCGCCGTGGTTGTCGGCGCGCAGCGAGATCAGCACGTACTTGACGGTCGTCAGCAGCGTGACCGTCCACACGACAAGGGAGAGCGCGCCGAGCACGAACTCCTGCGTGACGCTTCCGATGCCGCCGTTGCCGGCAACGAGCGCCTTGGTTACATACATGGGGCTGGTGCCGATATCGCCATACACCACGCCCAGCGTGACGAGCATCGCCGAGATGCTCACAGGAATCGCAACGTGCGAGGCTACTTCCTTTGCCTTTTGTTCCATAAGCCGGTTTCCTCCCAATTTTAACGTTCGACGGGATTATATGTAATCAGCCCATATTTTAATGGCACCGTTTTCCCAGCTAGATAAACATTTATGCGGCCTTTAGGCCACCGCGGCGATATGGAATGTGACAAAGGGATGCCCCCTTTGTCACATTCGTCATTTTCCGAGCCAGTTTTTGAACCACCACTCCATAGAGCGGCTCATCTCGGCCATAAAGGGGCTCGTGTGCTTACGGGTGTAGATGTCGACGACGCGCTCACCCACCTCGCGGGCATGCGGGCGAAACATCGCGTCCATCTCGGCCACCTGCGTGTCCATCGTCGCGGCGTCGGCGCGGCGGTAGTGCTCCTCGTGCACCAGGTTCACCACGGGATGCGCGATTGCCGGGCGCTCCTTGCGGGGTGTGCCGATGATGAGCATCGACAGCGGCATGGTATGGGCAGGCAAATCCAGCAGTGCGGCAACCTCCTCGGCGTTCTCGACGATATCTCCGATATAGCAGCTCCCCAGCCCCAGGGCCTCGGCGGCAACCACGGCGTTTTGAGCAGCGATCACGGCATCCTGCGCCGCGATGGCAAAGTCGCCCAGGCCCGGAGCACGACGGGGCGACTTGCCCGTGCGCTCTACAAACTCGGGCTCAAAGCAACCCACATGCTCAAACAGATCGATCCACTTGGCATAGTCGACTACAAATATTAATGCCCAGGGCGCCTTGGCGATCATCGGCTGGTGGTCGCACAGATCGGCCAAGCGATCGAGCGTAGCCTGCTCGCGAATGCTCACGATGGAGTACATCATCATGGCGCCTGCCGACGGCGCACGGCTCGCCGCATGCAGAATCGCCGCCCGCTGCTCGTCGGTCACCGCCACGGGACGGCCGTCGTCATCGCGCGCAAAGGCACGCGTGGAAGAACGGTGTTCCAGCGTGTCCAATACCGCGTTGCCCGTGGTCTCGACCGAATAGCCGTTCGTATCCAAAGCCGCCGCACAAACCTGCTCGCCCATTGCCCCATCCCTGCCATTTCTTTAAGAAGCCATTACGTTTCCG
Organism: Collinsella sp. TF12-2AT; assembly: GCF_003436735.1. Classification (NCBI taxonomy): domain Bacteria; kingdom Bacillati; phylum Actinomycetota; class Coriobacteriia; order Coriobacteriales; family Coriobacteriaceae; genus Collinsella; species Collinsella sp. TF12-2AT. Next base: position 62,715 of record NZ_QSQK01000005.1, read on the forward strand.
TGTAATTCCCGTCCATTATCGCGCAGGTCGCCACTACATTGCGCCACACCGCCACACGCGCGCGTTAATATGGCTGGTTGTTGTGCGCAGCCACCAATTGCTGCGCATATCTTGGTAACAATCGGGTAAATCCCCGCTTTCGTAGGTTTTAGTTTGTGAGGAGTCTCAGCATGTTCGCTGCCGCCATCTCGCTCGTCGGTCTTGCGGCGACCGTCTACCTTGTCTTGCGCGAGGCCAAGGCCATTCGCGCTCAGTCGGGCACCGTTGCCAAAAGCGCTCTTGGGTGGAGCGTCGCCTTCGGCCTGTTCCAGCTCTTTTTGACCATTTGGGGTGCCATTGGCCTCGTCGCCCAAAACGAGCCGCTCGCCTTTGTGATGCTCATCCTGACCAACGCCATCCTCACCGGATGCGCTTGGGCCAGCATCGCCCGCGACCGCATCGCCCCGCGCGTCTTTGCGTTCGCCGAGCCCGACGCCCCCGCCCCCACCGGCAAGCTCGCCCGCCTGCGCGGCGCCTTTGTGGGCAAACCGCTCGTCGCCGCCGTCCTGTGCCTGCTGCTCGCCGGCGTCTTTGCGCTGCTGGGCATGGAGGTCTCGTCCAACCACGACTTTACCTGGGTCTACCCCCTGTGCATCCTGCTCGAGTGGGCCATCATCGCCACACTCATGACTGGCTTGTTCTTCCTATTCCAGCGCCACGGCGCAGCTCCCGCGGTCCTGGCCTTTGCCCTCTTTGTCCTGGGCATTGCCGAGTTCTTTGTCATCACGTTTAAATCCATGCCCATCCAGCCGGGCGACCTTTCGGCCATCTCCACCGCCGCCGCAGTCGCCGGCACCGGCTACACCTTCTCGATCTCGCTGTTCTGCGTGCTATCCATGGGCTTTACCGCCATCGCCATGCTGCTGTGCGAGTACGCCGGCCTGGTCGCGCCGCACCGTCAGAAGGGCGCCGCCAACGCCAAGCGCATGTTGCTCACCAACCTGCTCGTGGCGGTGCTGTGCCTGGGCGGCGTGACCGCGCATGTCACGCTCATCGACTACTACAACACCCTCGGCATCACCGTCTACACCTGGCGTCCGCTCGAGAGCTACTGGCGCGAGGGCTATCTGCCTGCCTTTATTAGCGCGGCACAGTCCATCAAGCCGCCCAAACCCGCCGACTATTCTGTCGATGACGCCAAGGCCACGCTCAAAAAGTACGCCAAGGCCTACGACAAATCCGACGCGGCCAAGAGCGACGAGCGCGCCGCCGCAAAGGAGCAGTTCGACAGCGAGAAGCCCACGGTCATCGCTATCATGAACGAGACGTTCTCGGATCTGTCAATCTACCAGAACATGCGCGCCGGCTACGAGGGCCCGCAGTACTTTAAGAGCCTGTCCAACTGCCTTAGCCGTGGCAAGCTCTACGTGAGCGCCTACGGCGGCGGTACCGCCAATACCGAGTTTGAGTTTATGACCGGCAACTCCATGGCCAACCTGGGCTCGGGCGTGTACCCCTACACCATCTACAACATGGAAACGACCGGGAACCTGGCAGAGCAGTTCAAGTCGCTCGGATATTCCACCACGGCCATGCACCCCAACCACGCGACCAACTGGAACCGCGAGAACGTCTACAAGGACTTTGGCTTTGACCAGTTCCTGTCCATCAACGACTTCCAGGGCGCCGACACCCTGCGCGGTATGGTGACCGACCAGGCGACCTACGACAAGATTCTTGAGCTGCTCGACCAGAACGCCGATCCGCAGTTTGTCTTCGACGTGACCATGCAGAACCACTCGGGCTACGACACGGGCCTGCTGCCGGCAGATAAGCAGATGCACCTCAACATCGACACGACCGATCTGGACGCCAAGACCGTCGAGGACGGCACGCTGTCCGATGTCGACGAGTATGTCTCGTGCATCGAGCAGTCCGACCAGGCGCTGCGCTACTTCCTCAACGCTCTGAGCAAACTTGACCGCAAGGTGGTCGTGGTGTTCTGGGGCGACCACCAGCCGTTCTTCCCGTCCAAGTTCAATGACAAGTGGTTTACCGGCGAGGACGACGCCACCCACCAGGAGCGCCTGTGGCAGACCGACTACATCATCTGGGCTAACTACGACGTTGCCGGCTGCGACCAGACGAGTGAGACCGACGACCTGTCCACCAACTACCTGTCCACCCAGCTCATGCAGCTGATCGGTGCACCGCTGACCGACTACCAGAAAGCGCACATGACGCTGCGCGAGTCGCTGCCCGCCATCAACTCGGTGGGCTACGAGGACGCCAGCCTGCGTTGGGCGCTTTCCTCCAACGTCACCGGTGACGACGCCGCCGCAGCAGCCGCCACCAAGGCGCGCGAGGATTACGCCAAGATGCAGTATTACGAGATGTTCCGCGACGGCAAGAACGTGTATACCGAGCACTTCCAGACCGAGGCCAACGAGACCGACCCCAACCTGGCGCCGGGTACGACCAAGATCAAGTAACGGAGTCGGGGGCCCGAATCGGCGGCAGGCGGAGGCGCGGGAAAGGTCTGCTGCTCAAACAGTCCTGCGCAAGACGGGGGCCACATTAAGTGGCCCCCTTTGCGTGCGGAACTCGCGACAGACCTTTCCCGCGCCTCCGCCTGCCGCCGCCCCTCACCCGTTGCGAGTTGAGTGGGCTGATGAGAAGCTGCGCTCGCCTCGTAGCAGAAGCGTGGCCTGGCATGCGCATCGCGGAAAGCTTGTCCCGGAATTCACGTCCGGAATGGGATGCGGTTTCCGCTTGTGGCCCCGTTGGGAAACCGCATCCCATTCCGATCACAAATTCCGGGTCACATTTTCCGCCAAGGCTTCAACCGGAAACCGTGTCCCATTTCTCAGCCGAATACTGGGATGCATTTTCCGCTGAGTCCCTCAATCGGAAAGTGCATCCCATTCCAAAGGCGAATTCCGGGATGAGCTTTCCGAGACCCCGCCCATCCGGAAAGCCCACCCCGCTCTGAATACATCCGGGCATGGAATATCCGCTTATTAGGCCTTCCATCAATAAAGGGGCGCCCTCCCGGACGGCGGGCACGAAGTTTATCGCGAGTTCCGCACGCAAAGAAGGCAACTTAATGTGGCCTTCGTCTTGCGCAGGACTGTAGAGCAGGGAACTTCGTGCCCGCCGCCCGGGAGGGCGTTGCGTTTAGAAGATGGACCTAGCGCTTATTCCTCCGGGACAAAAGCAGCGCAGCAATAAAAGCGATGATTGCAAGTGTCAGCAACATCAAAAGCAACGTGAGCGTGCTGTCGCCGGTTGCCGCCAAACCAAGCACGCCGGCCCCTTTGCTGCCAGCAGGCCGCACGGGAATCTTCTCGCCATCGTCCTCGGCGGTAATCTCCCAGCGAATTGCCTTGTTTGCGTCGGCAAGCTCATTGCCCACCGACGTCGGGACACTTAGTTGCAAATTGAGCACCGTGCTGCCATCGTTCGTAAACGTTGCGACCTGCGTGGGATAGGCGAACACACTGCCCGGCGTTCCCGTCTGGAGCCAACCGGCAGACGCATCGCCCGCCGACGCCGTTAAGGTAATAGGCGACAGCAGGTGTGCCGTCTCGTGATCGACAGCGGCCCGCACAAACACGCGTACCTGGGACTTTACACCCGTGGCACGAACCTCGATCTGTTGCTCGCGCACATCGCCGGGCATTAGACCTTTAAAGGCGGGAAACAGATCGGGCTCCCCCGAGGAGCCCGTCGCCCCCGAGACCGTCAGCTGGCGCGCATTTCCGTCATACGCAATCGCGAGAGTATCGGCAAACGCGCGGGCAGGAACGGCGAGCGTAACCATGCAGAGAATAGCCGCGACCACGCAACGCAAGGAGCACGCAACGCCTTTGCGAATTGGGAACGCCATACTTACGCACCTCCATGCGGCGGCACCAGCACGCCATCCTCGACCGTACAGCCCCATGCATCGCGCACGGCCTCATCGGGCGTCGCCTGGACCGCCTGAGTGGAGATATCAACGACAAGATTGCGACCTCCGGTTGTCTTGAGCTCGGTAACTCTATTATTGAGCTCGGTAACTCTATTAATGAGCACGCCGGTTTCAGCGCCGGGAGCAACGGGCGACGTCCAGTAATAGAACCCGTCGCTCGCCTTAACCCAGTTATCAGCCGAGTTCGCGCCCGAGGCATCAGCCACGCTCCACGCAATCTCGTAATCCGTGCCAGCTTTTGGCTCATCCCACAGGCGGGCGCCGCTCGTCGCATCTTGCCAGTAGATATCCACTGCAGCACGAATATAGGCGGGCGCAGTACCCGTGTTCTTCGCCTTGACATCGCTTTTCACTTTGCCGTTGAGCGTTTCCTGAACCGATGGCGTCACCGACCCGATGCCGAACTGGTTGACCAGCACGCCCGTAACCGAAAGCCAGGCCAACGTGCCTGCCGTACCGGCCAGGAGGATAACCCCCACCAGCAAGGCGATGATGCGCTTGCGCTTGGACATGCTAATCCTCCTTCTTTGCTACGTTGCCGTTGCTCCAAACGTTATGGGCACGATCGCTGCCGTCAATCCATTTGTCGTTCACACGCGTGTTCGTGCAGGTGAACGTGGCGTCGTTCGCGCTCGAAGCAGCGGAGATGGTTGTCTGCGCCTTATCGCCCGGCTGCTTGCCGGGGACGCCGATCTGGCTGCTGTAGCGCCATGCCCACGCTGAGTCCTCCTCGACGGTGTAGATACCCGCCGGGACCGCAAGCTCGATAGCGCCGGAGTACCAGGTGGAACCGTCCTTCAGCTGCTCATCCGATGACACCGTTACCTCAACCGTGCGTTCCTCCAAGGCGTTGCCGTCCATGCCGGCCCGGGAAACCTTGAAGCGGAACGTCTTGCCCTTCGCCCAGCTATCCTGGGTTTGCTTGACGATCTTGAGCGTATGCGTAGCGGCGAAATCGAACACCGCATTGCCATCGCTCTGAGTGCCGTCGCCCGTGAGCTTGTAGTCCAAACGATTCGTCAGCTCAAACGAGCCCTCGCCTGAACCCGAACTGTAAAGCGAGACATACTTCCCGTTGACAGGCGCAGGAGTCTGGCCAGGAAGACCATAGCCCACGCGGTCAACGTGCACCGTCAGTTGCGTGCCCATGAAGGGCTTTGCAAAGCAAGCCTTGAACGGCGCCTTATCGCTCTTGTCATCTATCGTGTTCGCGGCATTGGGATCAAGCAACCACTTGAGCTGCCCGGTCACATTCTTAGGGCTCGCATCGTCCGACGTGTCGTTAGCGACGACCTTATACGTCACCGGATACAAATCCATGTTGGCTGTAACCGGTTTACCCTTGAAGTCGCTCCACGCCACAGCTTTGTCGCCATTAACCCACTGCCACTCCAAGAACAACTCCTTCAAGCTGCTATCCGCTCGCTCGCCCAGGAATGCGACGATTGCGGAGTAGGCTTCGGGATCGTAGGCCACTTCCTTTGGCTCCATGACGGGTTCACCCTTGTCGTCATAGACCGGGTTGCCGTTCTCGTCCATCTTGGGCACCTTAACTGTCTGAACAAAGCCGGCATTGCCATCCTGGCCACGCAGAACACTCGTATCGTTCGGGTCTACCGTAGCGGTGTAGATGACGTTGCCTTCGGTGTCGTGATAGCGCACTTTAAGCGGCGTAGGCTTGTAGATCGCCGTGTATGTGACCTCTCGGAACGGCTCGTTGCCATCGAGGAAATAAGTCTTGTCCCCTGTCATAAGAGTGTAGCTATCGTTGCCCTTATAGTCGCGTGACCAGCCGACAAAGTCGTACTTGGTGCCGTCTTTGCCGACAACCTCAGTTACAGCTTTTACCTCCAGCGAAATTTGATCGCCAGAGTCGGTGCGCGAAAGATAACGCACGGAACCGGGGTCGTCCAGGTTGGTATCGATATTTGATTGGACATGCACCGGGCTGGTACGGTAAACCGGGTACAGCTCCATGGGGGCCTTGACCACCGTGTTTTTATCCACCATGGGAACGCCGTCCGACCAAACGACATACCCGCTGCCTGCCGCCGGCTTAGTTTCCGTCCAGCCTACGAAGGCATTGTATGCGTTCGTTGCGGCATCAATCTCGCCGACGTTATACGTAGGCAGCGGCATGCCACCCGTAAGGTTGCCGAGTCTATCGCCCTGCTGAGCAACTTTGCCATCCACATCTTTGGCATTGAGATGATACACGACCGCCAACGGCGAATAGTACGCCACAAATGTATAGGCCCCGCCGGGTTCCACCTGATGGGAATACGAGTTATCGCCGTTAGGTTCGATCTCTTCAACTTCGCCATTCGGAAGCTCGATCTCAACCTTCTGCAACTTATACAGCTCACCGCCTGCTTTATAAACCGGAGTCGTGACGTCAGGGGTCACCGTTGCCGTAGCAGGGTCGGCGCCCGCGTTGATAACGGGATCGATGTCGTACCTAGGCACATTGACCTTGTCCGTGCCCTTGAAACCGGCGCGATACAGGTTGGTGGTGTACCTAACATCGTACTTCGCGTACACCGGATAGGCATCCTGCCACTGGGTGACCTTAAAATCTGGTTTCACCAGATACGGTTCGGCCTTATCCGGGTCAGAAGTAGTGAAGGAATCACCCTTGACATCGTAGATATAATTCCAGACGGGAGAACCCATCTGGACCTCGGCGGTCGAAATCCAGCCCAGGAACTTATAACCCGGCACCGCCATCTCCGCATCGGTCGGAGAAGACTCAAGGGTCAAGGGGCTTTCATAAGAACCAGTTAGCCCGTCCTGCGGCTTTCCTTTTGCCTCAACCGAGGTGTTCACATGCGGGTAGTAATACGTGAACGTCGGATCCGCCCCGTTCACCTTGGTCTGCAGCAAGTTACTCTCATAGCGCCGCGTGGCAGTCCTCACGACATTATCGCCCTTGTTGTAGAAATTAACGTCCGTGGTAATCATCGCGCGAACGTAGTACTTCTTATCTGTACGCACCATGCTCTCGATGGGATTTTTCACATATGTCCAATATTCACCATCGCGCTCAAGCGTCCAGAAATTCAGGCGATAGCGATCATTCACCGGTTTGACCGTTACGTTCAGCGAAGCCGAAGTCCAAGTATCGCTTAGCGTTGCAGCGCCTGGAAAATCGGTATCGGCATAGAGGTTTTTTAGAGTATCGGCTCCCGTATCGTTTTTAACGTTGTGCGAGTACGCGTTAAGGGGACTCACGACAAGGGTTTCCTTCGTGAAGCGCGTGCCACACGTTTCATAACTATCCTTTATACCGTGGTCAACATGCTCCGGGCCCCAGTGGACGACGTTTTCACGCACGAAGGTACTACCGACGTTTTCCTCAAAGGGCGTTTGATAGCGATTCCAAACGGAACAAAGTAGCTTGCTGTCCGTAAACTCATGGTTGGTATAAGCCCGAACGTAATAATCCACGCGGTACTCAAAGCGGGCGATGTAGGTATGCGGCGCGGTTAAATCGACATCGGCGGGGAGCGTATAGCTGGGATCGCGGCTCACGCGAACCTCAACTTCGGACCCATTGGCAGCCTGCTTGTTTTCATACCAGCCCAGGAAGCGGTAGCCATCAGGAAGCGCGCCGCCCTCGGATATAGCTTTACCGGATACGTCGAGCACCCGTACGGTATACGCGCTTGTGCCATCCTCGGCAGTCTCAACCTTAACGTCAGTTTTGCCCACACCGTCGCGCCGAGTCTGATCGTCGGTTGCATCCTGCTCATTGCCCTCAAACACCGTCATGATGTTCGACACATAGTCGGTGTACACCGGATAAAAATCGGTAGGACCAAGCACAGTGATCTCGGTGCCGGCAGGATAGAACGCACCGGCGTTTTTTAGCTCGGCAAGCTTAGGCGAGGTGATGGCCGCGTAACCGCCATGCATCCCGGCCTCGCCACTCGGCTGCGTCGTCCAACCGATAAAGGTGGCGCTGGCGGAAAGAGTGCCGCGGTCCGCAGGGGCAGCCGGCGTTAAACCGACGCCATAGCGGTACCAGTCCGTCGACTTGTCGTGCTCCTCGCCGCTCTGCCACGCGAGCGTCTCGCCCTTGACGTTATAGAACAGTACCTGCGCCTCGTACGAAGCAATAAACAGGTCGTTGCCCTTAAAGGCCTCGGCCCCCTTCGCGTTATCGGCGGTATAGGTCGACGTTATCTCGTGCGCTTCGTTCTTCTGGACCTGCTTGCCAGCCTTAACGGCATCGGCATCGGTCTTGCCGTTAAACCAGGCGTTATCGGCATCGATACGGTTCACATTGACTCCGGACTCGCGGAACCAGCCCATGAAGCGATAACCGCCGTTGGCATCGGTCAAGCCCTTGGGCTTTGCGGAGGTATCCTGCTTAAACGTTACCGATGTATCGCCCTGGGCCAAGCCCTGAGCCGTTCCCGCCAGCACGGCGCTCACGGCAAAAGCGTACGGATCCGAAGTCGCCTGATCAATACCGAGTTTGGTCGCCTCGATTGTCGCGGTACCCGCACCGGGAAAATCGATCGTCGCCTTAACGCTTTGGCCATGCACGGGGATATTCAGCTTGTAATCCATCGCCCACTCATTGGTGTGCTGGCCACCCAGGGCATCGTCGTTGGCGGTCGAGCGCATGGTGCGGGCACAGAAGTCGTAGTCGTGCTCTTCCCATAGCTCACGCGTGATGTAGCGCTCGTCGTCCCACGGGCCATAGCCGTCGCCCTTAGTGGTACCGTCGCCGCCAAACGCGGGGATTTTCTTTTTAGCGGGATTACCCTGGCTATTGCCATTCAAGCTCACGCTCGGTTTAAAGTAGCACTCGGTGACCGTGGCATCATCCCTGTTGGCACGCGCGGCAATGCCGCCCAGGTTCACATCGTTTTGAATGATGGGGATCACGGCGATGGGATTGTACTGGCGCGAACTCAAATCGCCCGCAAAATGGCTGCGGACGAGCTCGTTGCCCTCGGCGGTCAAAATTCGGCCCGCCAGGCCGCCTGTCCACGCACGCGTCACGGCGACGACGCCCACATATGACGCGGCATAGCTGTAGCACTGCGCCGTCGAGAAGCAGTCGATAATCTTGGCCTCGCCCGCCATGCAGCCCACAAAACCCGAGGCGTACACGTTGTTGCCGCCCAGGGCGCCAATTGCCACGTCGTACTTATTGGTGACGTCGGTCATGCCCTTCTCGGCAATCGAGCCGTCGTCCTTACGCGTCGGCGTCACGCGGCAGTACTCGATAGTCGAGTTCTTAACGTAGCCGGCAAACGCCGCCATATACAGACCCTCACCGCCGAGCGCCTGCACGCCCGAGGTCGTATTGTTGACGGCACGGCCGCCACGGACCTCGCAGTTGTAGAGGGTGCAGCCGTCGAGCTCGCCGGCGATGAGACCGCCCTCAAAGCCTGCGTTGGTAATGAGGTTGAGAGCATTGTTGGCGCAGGTCACGTGCAGCGTGCTCTCCATGACCATAACGTTTTCGAAGCGCGTGTTGACGGCCCTGCCCACGATAATGCCGCCGCGGAAGTCAGCCCAAATGTTGGCATCCTTGACCAGGAAGTTCTTGATGGTGGCGCCATCGGTCTCGGCAAAAAAGCCCGTGTCGCGCTCGGGATCCAAGACCTTATTCTCGTAGTTCAGGCCCTTCACGGTATGGTTTTGACCGTCAAAGACGCCCTTAAAGGGATGTTCTTTGTTGCCAAAGGAGAGGTGCTTGACCGTATCCTCAACAATGGCGTTCATATCATCATCGTTAAGAACGATATCGTTATCGAGATAGACGCGCCACTGCGACGTGTCGCGCTGTCGCGACAGCGCGACACACGCCAGGAAGTCGTTCCTGTTTGTGATATGGAATTCGGTCTTGTCCTCGGGCACATCCTCGGCATACGCTGCCGCCGGCAGCGCTACAACGCAGCAAAGGGCGATTGCCACCACAGCGATCAGCCTGCCGAGCACGCCTCGGTTCATGTTCTTAATCTCCATAGGCTAGTTCGCCTCCGGCCAGCCCGCGACGTCAAGCACGTCGAGGACGGTATCGCTTGCCTGCTGGTTTTTGGCCTGCACGGCCTCAACATCGATATCGAGCCTGAATGAGCCGCCGCGCGCGGCATCGTGGTAGTCGCCCACAAAGCGCAGCGAGTCCATGAGGCTTTCCGTCATGGCGCCGGGGTCGAGCGTGCCGCCACGCCCGGCCAATCCGCGGTAGTAGTACCACCCATCGCCGCCATCGATCCACGGGGACCCCTCGCCCGCGTTCACATGAAACGCAACGCTGCCCGAAGCATCCGCGCTCGAACCGTCGGGCGCCACCGACGTCATGTGCAGACGCGCGCGAACGTACTCGGGCTGCGTGCCGACGTTCTCCACGCGCACAATGCGGCTGATGTCAGAACCCCCGGCCTTGGTGTCGGGATAGTCCCCGTGCTCGTTGGGCTCAAACGGAATCTCCTCGCCCTGCTCGTTGAGGGTGTATTCGCAGACTCGTACCTTCACGCTGCCAAACGATAGAACGTTGTTCGCCGGAACCATATCAACGGTAAAAGCCAGCGTGCCGCACAGGCATGCCAGGGCCAACAGCGCCATCGCGGCAAGCGCCAAGGTGCGTTTCTGATTGTCGGAAAGATTGTTGAGCATTACGTTCGCCAGTCGTCGATAGGGGGGACCGAGATCCCGGCCCGAATATAGGGGTGGGGGCGGGCCGGGATCTCAGTGGGGGGGTTGGATTACTACAGGTCCTTAGCCCAATCCTTGGCAGCAACCTCAGCAGACGCAGCCGAGCCCTCAGTGGTGCTGTCTGCAGCGTAAACGAAGCAGTTGACCGTCATCTTGGCATCCTTGGCGAAATCCTTTTGCTCGGTCTCCTTGGGCGTAGTCACATTGCTGAACAGCTCACCGGTCCACTTGTCCTCGGTCTTGCTGGCAATAAGCGGAGTTGCCTCGGTCCCATCGCCAACATAAACGAAAAGGCCACCGAGATAATGAGTCGGCTCTCCCTCAACGGTGGTCGCATCAACGGCCTTCCAGCCAGAGTTAATGGTGAAGTAAGTCTTCCTGGAATTAGCAGTCCCAGCAGACGCCGTCTCGTTCTTCACGAAAACGTACACATAAGCGTTTTCGGATCCCTTGCCAATACCGACATTAGGATTCTTAGGAACAGACACGCCAGGGGCGAGCTTGGAGTTCGCAACCCATTTAGTCTCGGTCAGGTTGCCGTTGACCTTAGTGTTATCATCCGGAAGCGGCTGACTCGGATGATCGGGATCGGTAGTGGGCTTGTTAATGCCCGCAGTAGTGAAGTTGTTGGGCAGGCTCGACTGCGCCGTCAGCCATGCATACGTTCCCACGCCGGCAGCCAATACCAGCAGCAACAGGGCGGCAATGATGCCGTAGCGCTTTTTCTTCTTGTTTTCCATCGTTCTCTTCCTTTCGAGAATCGTTTTCCCCGGCAACGGCCCCTACCGCCGCCGACGCTTTTCCCTGCCGCTATGAACGCCGCTCCCTCGCATGCGCGCGGGCATGCTTGCCCGCAGGCTCGTCGGGAACCACCCGATCGAGCACAATCGACGCCGCGACCAGCAGCGCCAGAACGGCCACCACAACAAGCAAACCGGGCATCGTCGTGCAATATGCGTTAACGAAGCCCAGGTAAGGGACACAAAAAGAAACAGTGCCGATAACACTCGAAAAAGGCGTCTGCTCGGCATCGTGCATGATGCTTCCGTCTGCATTTATGTTCGCAATTCCCTGCGTGCCGATCATCTGCGCCACAGGGTCGATCTGATACACCTGGTGCGTCACCACGGCGCCGTCCGATCGGTAAAAGGTTGCATTGTCGCCCACGGCAATATCCGTTGGCTCAACCTGGCGGACAAACACCATGGAGCCAACGGGAAGCTCGGGTTCCATAGAGCCCGAAAGCACAGCAAAGGGCGTGTATCCAAATGCGCGAGGCACAAAAGAAACAACGGCAAGGGCTATGACAAGCGCGAACGCCAAGCTACTCAAAAGTGCAATAAATCGTTTGAGTCTACGCGCCGTCAAAGTGATAATTCACACCCCTTGAGGACCTATTCGACCCATCCAAAGGTCAGCAAGTTTCAACAGGAACCGCAAGGCGCTTGAAAAGTGAGTCCGAAATAAGCCAATTTGGAATCTTTTCGTAATAAAAACATAGCGATGTGCTACACATTTTTCAATGTTTTATCGCTAAATGCTACTTATTTTGGCGTAAGTGGTCATTTATCCCCAAATTAGTCTGTTTTATCCAATACTTATAACTAACCCCCTACGCAACTTCCCCATAGAAGGTTCGATTTTTTTGCGAAACTAAAATAATGGTACCCCCCCCCCCCCCCCCCACATTAAAACAAACTACTGGAAGTGTCATTTATTTCCGACCCCTCCTTTGCCGGAGTTTTATGACAGCCCCATGTAGTTCGCAGCCCATAATCCTCTGAGAACCGTGTCCCAGAATTCACGTCCGGAGTGGGATACGGCTTCCGCTTGTGCCCCCGTTGGGAAACCACATCCCACTCCGATCACAAATTCCGGGTCGCACTTTCCGCCAAGGCCCTCAACCGGAAACTACATCCCATTTCTCAGCCGAATACTGGGATGCATTTTCCACAGAGTCCCTCAACCGGAAACGGCATCCCATTCCAAAGGCAAATTCCGGGACGCAGCTTCCGCAACCCCACCCATCCGGAAATCCCATCCCACTCCGCACACATCCGGGCATAGAACAATCAGCTTATTAGGCCTTCCATCAATAAAGGGGCGCCCTCATGTCAAGAAAAAAGCCTCGAGAACTTCGAGGCTTTCACATTTGTATTGTTTTGCACGAAGGACCGCGAACGGCGAAGCTACTCGCCCAACACGGCCTTCTTGGCCGCCGCCGCTATGTTGTCCAGATCCTCCTTGGTGGGATGGTCCTTCGCGGCAACCCAGTTGTCGAGCAGCATCTTAAAGCGAGCATTGCCGGGATCCTGCTCGAGCATCGCCTCGTAGCGCTGCTTAACCGCAGGACCCATCTTGCCCTGGCACATCGCCCAGCCTACAAGCTCGGCATCATTGGCCAAATTGGACGACACGCGGTCGATAATCTGCTGAAAATAGCTCTGGTCGGCACCGAAGCCGCAGGTGCCAAACAAAAAGACGCGCTTGCCATGTAGGGCGGAAAGCAGCGCCGCCACCGAGGGCGTGCAGGCGCCCTTGTCGCACCAAAAACCAACGAGCACCGTATCGGCAGCGCAGGCACCCTCTGCCTCGTGCGCGACCTGCTCCGGATCTGCATCATCGCTCAACGCGGCGGCATGGACAAACTCAACACCTGCAGCCTGCAGCGTGCGCTTGATCGCACCCGAAACCATCCTGGTATTACCGCTCTTGCTGTTAACCACCAAAGAGCACGTCATAGTCACGTTGCCTCGTATCCCCCAAAACTAAAGCCACTAATGCAATTTATTAGATGAATATCTTAGTACTAACGTGACAGATGTAAACCACCGTCTGTCGATTGATTAATTTGCCCCGCGGGCTTGCTCACTGGGCGAATTGGCTGCGGTAGAGTTCGGCGTAGAAGCCGCCTGCCGCTAGCAGCTCGTCGTGCGTGCCGCGCTCGATAATCTGGCCGTCGCGCATTACCAGAATGCAGTCGGCGTTGCGGATCGTCGACAGGCGGTGCGCCACCACAAAGCTTGTGCGGCCGGCCATAAGCTCGTCGAATGCCGCCTGCACCTGCAGCTCGGTGCGCGTATCGATACTCGAAGTCGCCTCGTCCAGCAGCAAGATAGCCGGGTCGGTGAGCATGACGCGCGCGATGCACAGCAGTTGTTTTTGACCCTGGCTAAACGTGCCGCCGTCCTCGCCGATTACCGTATCGTAGCCGCCTGGCAGCTGCACGATAAACTTGTGCGCATGCGCGCGCTTGGCAGCCTCGATAACCTGCTCGCGCGTGGCATCCGGGCAACCGTAAGCGATGTTGTCCGCCACCGTGCCCTCGAACAGCCACGTATCCTGCAGCACCATGCCAAAGGCGCGGCGCAGGCTTGCGCGCGTGTAGTCACGCGAAGACCGGCCATCGACCGCAATGCGACCGGCATCGATATCGTAAAAGCGCAGCAGCAAATTGATGAGCGTCGTCTTGCCGCAGCCCGTGGGACCAACGAGGGCAAAGCGCATGCCGGGTTTGGCCTCAATACAGATATCCTGCAGCAGCTTGCGGTCGGGCACGTAGCTAAAGTCCACATGTTCAAAGGCGACCTCGCCCTTCGGGGCGGCAAGCTCCGCGGCATCCGTCGCATCGGGCTCCTGCTCGCGCGCATCGAGCAGCGCAAACATGCGGCGCGCCGAGGCGTACGCGGTCTGGATCTGCGTAATGACGTTGGTGACCTCGTTGAACGGCTTGGTGTACTGGTTGGCATAGGACAGGAAAATCTGCACGCCGCCCACCGTAAGCGCCGCGGGCACGCCCGTGATCACGCCCACGCAGCCGATCACAGCGACCACGGCATAGATGATGTTATTGATAAAACGCGTACCGGGGTTGGAGAGCGAACCCATAAACTGCGCGCGCTCGCCCGCGGTGTAGAGCTCGGCATTGAGGGCATCGAAGCGCTGCTGGGCGTTCGGGCCATAGGCAAAGGCGTCGACAAGCTTTTGCTCGCCTACGTACTCCTCGATATGACCACCGAGCTGCCCTTGAATACGCTGCTGTGCCGTAAAGCTTTTGTTGGAGAGCTTGGCAATAGCACCGGCTGCAAAAATGGAAAGCGGCGTGACGAGCACCACCACGAGCGTCATGGTCAGGTTGATGGAAAGCATAAACGCGAGCGTGCCCACGATGGTAATAACACCGGTGAAGAGCTGCGTGAAGCCCTGCAGCAGACCGTCGCCCACCTGATCGACGTCGTTGACCACGCGGCTCATAAGGTCGCCGTGGGCGTGACTGTCGATAAAGCTGAGCGGCATACGGCTGAGCTTGTCGCTCGCCTCCACGCGCATGTCGCGCACCGTTTCGTAGGACAGGCGGTTGACGCAATAGCCCTGCAGCCACTGGAAGGCCGCAGCACCTACAACGACTATCGCGAGCTTGGTAACGAGCGGCAGCAGTGCATCGAAATCCACCTGGCCCGCGGCAACGATCAGGTCGATACCCTCGCCGATAAGGATAGGCGTGTAGAGCTGCAGAATCACCGAGATAGCGGCGCTCACAAACGACGCCGTAAACGAAATACGGTGCGGACGGACGTAGCCCATCAGGCGGCGGGTCACCGCGCCCATGGGATAGCGCTCTGGGTCGCCGGGCTGGCGCGGGCCGTCGCCCAGGTCGTTGAGGTTATCGTTACCGGACACGTTTGCCGTCATCGTGGCGACCGAACCGGAGGAAGTGTACGGATTCATTTAGCAGCCCTCCTTTGAGCAAGTAGGCGCAGGGGCAGTCGGGGCGGACGCGGGCACCGTGCTCCCCTGCTGGCCCTCGAGCTCCTCGCGGCGCAGCTGCGACTGGCAAATCTCGCGATAGAGCTGGCAGCTTGCATACAGCTCGTCATGCGTGCCCAGGCCCGCAACCGATCCGTGGTCGAGCACGCAGATCATGTCGGCATCGCGCACGGTCGAGACGCGCTGGCTCACGATGACCGTCGTGAGCGGCAGCCCGCCCTCGGCGGCACCGCGCACGCTGCGCTCGCGGATGGCATGGCGAAGCGCCGCGTCGGTCTTAAAATCGAGCGCCGAGGCGGAGTCGTCCATGATCAATATCTGAGGCGAGCCCACCAGGGCGCGCGCGATGGTCAGGCGCTGGCGTTGGCCACCGCTGAAGTTCTTACCGCCCGCCTCGACCGGGGCATCGAGCCCCTGCGGCTTGTTGCGCACGAATTCGCTGGCCTGCGCCATATCGAGCGCCGCCCAGAGCTCATCGTCGGTCGCTGACTCGTCACGCCAGGTCAGGTTGCTGCGGATGGTGCCGCTCACCAGCGACGCGCGCTGCGGGACGGTCGCGACCACATGGCGCAGCTGGTCGAGCGGCCAGGCGCGCACGTCGGCGCCCATCACGCTCACGCTGCCAGCGCTCGCATCGTACAGGCGCGGGATAAGCGAAACGAGCGTGGACTTGCCGCTGCCCGTGCCGCCGATAATGCCGAGCGTCTTGCCCAGCGGCAGCTCCAGCGTCACATCGCTCACGGCATTTGCCGCGCCCACGCCAAACGAAAAGCTCGCATGGTCAAAGCTCAACGCAGGAACGGGAGCGACATTGCCCGGCTCGGGCAGTGCGACCGGCTGGTTGCCCTCATCGGTAATGCTCGGCACGCAATTGAGCACCTCGTTGATACGCGACGCGCTGGCGCTCGACTTGGTAAAGACCACGACCAGGTTGGCGACATACACGATGGAGGTGAGGGTCTGCGTCATGTAGTTGACGAACGCCATGACCTGACCCTGCGTGAGCTCGCCCACGTTGACCTGGATGCCGCCGACCCACAGGATGGCGCACACGCCCAGGTTCATCACAAGAAACGTGACGGGGTTGAGAATCGACGAGAGCTTGCCCACCGCGATGGCAGTATTGGCCTGGTCATCGGCGGCTTGGGCAAAGCGCTCACGCTCGTGATCTTCACGCACAAACGCACGGACCACGCGAGCGCCCGAAAGGCCTTCGCGGCAGATAAGCGCGATGCGGTCGAGCTTTGCCTGCAGCTGCTTGTAGTACGGAATACAGCGCGCCATGACAACCCAGAACACCAGACCAATGGCGGGCGTGCAAATCAAAAAGATGATGCCGAGCTTAAGGTCGATGGCAAGGGCCGCGACCATGGAGCCCGCCGCCAGGAAGGGCCAGCGGATGAGCATGCGCACGCCCAGCGCCACGGCGAGCTGCACCTGGTTGACGTCGTTGGTAATGCGCGTGATGAGCGACGGCGTACCAAAACGGTCGAGTTCGGCATAGCTCAGCTTGTTGATGTGCTGGTAGAGCGCGCCGCGAATGTCGGTGCCCATGCCCTGCGAGGTGAGCGCCGCCATCTTTTGGCAGACGAGCGTAAACGAGATGCCGATCACAGCCATGGCGCCAAGTACCATACCGTAGTGGACGACGGCGTTCACGTCGTGTGCGCCGATACCCTTATCAATCATCTGGGCAATCACCAGCGGCGTCAGCAGGTCAAAGATCACTTCGATCAACTTGCACGCAGGGCCGATCACCATATACCGGCGAAACTTACCACCAAAACGCCTGAGCAACTCAATCATAAAAAGGCGCTCCCTATCATCATCCACATTCAATTCGAACCATGATAGTACCGCCACCCCAAAAGAAGCGTAAACAACTCGTCATTTCTAACGGGATTCAGTTTTCAGAGGGGTATACGCGCACGCCCGATCAATGGCGGGCAAACTGCCTGATATACTTACATTAGTGCTACCAAGTTAGTCGCCGACCCTTGAAATGAGGTGCCGAGATGAACGGCATTCTCTCAAGAAGAGCAAGACGAGCAACTGTGGGCATCGCCCTTTCCGCGGCACTTGTCGCGGGAATCGCCCCCGTAACGGCGATCGCGGCAGAAATCAGCTCCCCCACCGGTGCAGTTGCCTTGCAGACGGAAGACGCGGCCGCCGCAAAGGAAAAAGCGTATGCAGCCATGCAGGAAGCGCTCAAAAACCTCGAGGCCGCAAAAGACGCCGCAGGTCCTGAGATATTAGAGACTATCGAGCATGTGATTACCGATTTGCAATCGCTCCGCGACAGGATGCTGAAGGAAGCCGACGACTCAAGGGGACCTCTTCTTTACCTACAAGCGAACGTCGATGCAGCCCAAGCCAAATACGATGAGGCCCACGACCGGACAAGCGGCCTTCAGGCAGAATTAAATAAGGCAATCGACGACGGAGCTTCTAACGAAACTATTAAGCAGTTGCGAAGTGAGATCATGTCGGCAGAAAGGCGAGAAAAATCTTGTGAAGATGATCTTCACCGCTGCCAACGCCGGCTCGAAAGCCAGGAAAGTGTCGTCGCGAAGTTCGAAGCCAATGCGGAAAAATGTCAAACTGATATCGACGAAGAGACAGCCAAGCGAGATGCGCTCCTCGACAATTTGAAAAAAGCGCAAACGGCCTATGACGACGCCTGCAAGGCATACGAAGAGGCAAAGGCCGCGGCAGACAAGGCCACCTCGCCCGAGATAACGAAACCGACCGAGACAGTGCCTCCCTCCGGCTCAGCGCAACCCGCCGAGGCGACACCGCCCGTTGGCTCACCTGCAACCGGCAAAGACGCCCTACCAAGCTCCACCAAGCAAGCGAACACAAGCAGCGGCAAGCAAGCAGATACGACCGCCGGCAAGCTCGCAAACACGGGCGACACAGCACCGAGCGCAATCGCACTCGTAGCAGTCGCCGCCGCAGGCCTCGGAATAACCGCCACTGCCACACGCCGCATCAAGAACTCAAAATAGCTGCCAGCGGTTATTGTCTTCGCCAATCCACAAGCCCAGAGACAAAAAGAGGTCCGTTTCCCCACCTAGGGAAACGGACCTCTTTAACTGCAAAAATTCAAACAACAGCACCGCCGCCTCTTAAACTACGTAGCCATCAATGCCCAGACAACGCCAGCGAGCAGCAAAAGGCACGGGATTAAATTATTCAGATAAATGTGACCCTTCAGGCGGTTTTGGTCGGCTACCCGCGAGTGCCGGCAGGGCGCTTGGTAGTCGAGCGATCCCGCAGGCGAAGCCGAGGACCAGCGAGACACCAAGCGCCCTGCCGGCACTCGCGGGTAGCCGCGGCACCAAAAAACGCCTGCGCACTCGATGGATTCGGATGCCCGACAGAGGCTCCTTATGGCTGCTTCCTTCCGGACCTGACCAGATTCGGAACATGTCGTCATCCGAACCCATCGAACGCGCTAGGCGCTCGGTATATCTTACCTGCTCCCGCCCGCCACGGCAAGTGGGGCGGACCCATCGGATGGATTCGCCCCACTCGTCCATATCGCTAGCGGCGCCTGCGGTACAGGACCGCGCCGCCCGCGACGGCCAGCGCGCCGATGCCGGCCATGGCGCCGAGCGCCTCGACCGGCAGGCTGCGGTCGCCGGTGTCGGGCATGCCGCCCTTGGAGCCGTCGCCGCCGGAGCCGCTGCCGGAGCCGTTATCGGAACCGCCGCCCGAGCCGCCGCCCGGCGTGCCGGGGTTCTCGGGGGTGCCGGGCTCCTCGGCGTAGCTGTTGGTGAAGACCGGCGGCAGGTTGGCGTCGCCCTCGTAGGAGACCTTCGCCGACAGGTAGCCCGTCTTGGTGCCGTCGGCCGCCTCGTCGCCCACCGTGACGACGATCTTGCGCACCGCCTTGTCGTAGGTCACGCGCGCCTGGCCGTCGTCGACCTCGCTCACCGTGAAGGTGTAGGTGCCGGCCTGCTTGAACGTCAGCGCATCGAACGTGACGCCGCCGTCCGCGGCGTTCCTGGCGGTCGACATGACCTTGCCGTCCCGGCCCCTGAGCTCAAAGCTGAACTGGCCCGCCTTGAGCTCGGCGCCCTTGAGCACCTTGGCGGCGCCCAGCTTGAGGGTGACGGGCGCGGCCTCGTAGCCGTTGGTGAACGTCACCGAGGTGTCGCCCACGGCATTGCCCTCGGCATCCATGAGCTCGTGCCTGACGGCGAGCGCGCCGTTTTTGGCATCGGTTACCGTCGTGCGCACGCGGTACGTCGCCCTGTCGTACGTCACGCCGCCCGCCGTGCCGGCGACCTCGCGCAGCTCGTAGCTGTGCGTGCCGGGCGCGGTGTAGGGGACGGGGCTGAGCTCGACCGTTCCGTCGGCGGCGTTCCTGCCCGTCGCCGCGACGCTCTCGCTGCCGTCGGCGGCGATCTCGACCAGCTGGAACTCGAACTCGCCCTCGGCCAGGTCGCGGCCCTCGAGCTTCTTGCTCACCTTGATCTGGTCGGTGACGGAGCTCGGCGTCGGGTTCACGCCGTAGGTGTTGGTGAACTCGAACGCGCCCCTGCCCTCGGGCGTGCCCTCTGCGGGCAGGACCTCCGCGGCGAGCGTGCCCGCCTTGGTGTCCTCGACGACCCTGACCGCGAAGGTCCTGGTCGCCGTCGCGTCGTTGACCACGCCGTCGACCGAGCCGGACTCGCTCACCCGGTAGGCAAACGTCTTGGTGCGCAGGCCGTCGCCGTCGATCTCGACGCCATCGAGGTCGCTCGGCTGCCTGAACGTGACGCGGCCCAGCTCGACGTTGCCGGCGGCGTCGTTGGTCGCCTCGGCCACCGTCTTGCCGGAGGCGTCGACCGGTGCGGGCGCGCCGTCCAGCGGCTCAATCTTAAAGGTGTACCTGCCCTCGATGTCGGCCTGCGTGAGGCCGAGTCCGGCCTGGCCGAGCGCCAGCGTCTTGGTGCCCGAGAGGTCGACCGTCGCCTCGCCGGCGCTGTAGCCGTTCACGAACGGCAGCGTGCCGCCGGAGCCCTCGGGGTAGACCACGGCCACATCCAGCCCGCCCTTGCCGTTATCGGTCACCTTGACCGTGATATCGAAGCTCGAGGCGGTCGCCGTCACGCCCGCGGGCAGCCGGTCCATGCCGTCCTCGGATACGGTATAGGGAATGGCCCAGGAGCCGTCGGCGGCCCTGGTGGCGGTGCCGTCCGCCACCATCCGCTCGAGAGCGTCGGTGGTGTAGGCAATGGGCGAGAACGCGAGCCCCGCGGCCTCGCCGTCGCCGGAGGCCTGGTTGGTCGCGGTCGCGACCGCGTTACCCCGGGCATCGCGTACGGAGAACGAGAACTCGCCCGCCGCCGCGGCGCGGCCCGTCAGCGTCTTGGTGGCGTTGATGGCCACGTTGCCCTCGCCGCCGAGCTTTCCGGTGGCCTCGTAGGAGTTCTCGAACGCGACCGTCACGGGCGCGGGCGCCGCCGTGGCGCCATCCGCCGTGGAGACCTCGCTGCGTGCGACCTCGACACCGTCCTTGGCAACCGTGGTCGTGACCGTGAGCCTGCCCGTCGCGGCATCGTAGGCGGGCGCGATGGTCACCGTGCGCGGCGCGGTGTCGTTGGCGTAGCCCTCGCCGCCGAGCTTGGTCTCGGCGACGGTGAAGCTGTAGGTCTTGCCCGCGTCGGCGTCGGTGAACTTCACGTCGCCCCCCGCGGCACCGCCGATGAGGTCGACCAGGCCGGCCGCACCGTCATCGGCCGCGGCCACGGCGTAGGCGTCCTTGCCGGTCTTGAGGCCGAGCCTGGCGGCCGTCTCGGCGTCCGCGGTCACGGTGAAGGCGAACTGCCCCGCCTCCATGGCGCGGCCGGAGAGCGTCTTGGACAGGCGCACTCCCGCGCGGGCCGAGTAGTCGAGCTCGGTCGTGTAGGTGTTGACGAAGTCGCCGCCGCTCGCCTGCGCGATCGCGGGCGTCGTGGCCGTAAGGTTGCCGGAGCCGTCGTCGGTCACGGTCACCGTCATCGGGCCTGACCTCGCGCACCGTGTAGGTGAAGGTCTTGGCGCGCACGCGCTTGCCGCCGACCTCGGCGAACCCGGCGTCCTTGATGTCATCGAGCGTGTAGCGGATGGGGCCGAAGTCGAAGGCGACCCTATCGCCCGCCTTGGTGCCGGCGGCGGCCGTCACACTGACGGTCTTGGAGCCGTCGGCAGAGCCCTCGGGCATGGGAGCGCCGCCCTCGCCCGCGAGCGCGAACTGGAAGCTGTCGCCCTCCGCCCAGTCGCGGCCCTCGAGCGTCTTGGTGAAGAGCCCCGCGGTGGAGACGTCCCTGCCCTCGGTGGCCGTTCCGTACGTGTTGGTGAACGCGACGGTCGCGCCGTCCTCGGTCACGGCGCCTTCGGCCTTGGAGCCGTCAGCCCCGTTAACAGCAGTCGTGTAGCCCTCGGCGGCGTCCTCGGCCACGGTATAGCGCGCGCCCACGGGCAGGCCGGCGACAGTCTTCTCCCCGCCGTCCTTGAGCGTGAAGGTCGCCTTGCCGTCCGTAAACGTCACGGCGTCCTCGCCCTTGCCGAAGGTGCCGGAGACGGGCTCGCCGTCCCCGTCGGCCAGCGCGACCGTAAAGCCGAACTCGCGCTGGCTGTCGCCGCCGACGACCGTCTTCTTGACGGTGAGGCTGCCCTCGCGGGACACGCTGTTGTGGGTCGTGTTGGTCTGGGATTCGTTCTCCCCCACCTTGACCGTGGCGGTGTTGGAGATGTCGTCGACCACGGCGGCTTCGGCGGAGACCTTCACGTCAAAGCTGAGCGTACCCGTGGCGCCCGCAGCCTGCTCGCCGAGCGACCAGGTAAGGGTGCGCGTCGCGGCGTCGTAGGCGGCACCGTCGGCAGAACCCTCAACATAGTTAACGCCCTTGGGCAGGACATCGGTCACCGTCACGTCGGCCGCCTGCGCGGCGCCCCTGTCGTCGACACTGTTATTGGCCCAGCCGATGGTATAGGTGAGGGTATCGCCCACGCCCACCGGCTTGCCGTCCACATCGACCTTGGCGCCCGAGGCGTCCGCCTTGGTGACGGTCTTGGTGTTGTCGTGCGGCGTGAAGGTGTTGGTGAAGGTCTTCTTACCCCGCTCGTTGGAGATCACGGCCTTAAGGCCGGAACCGGTCTGAGTCACCGTGATGTCGAAGGTGTAGGCATGCGCATCGCCCTCAATCAGGACATCGCCGCTTGCCTTCTCGGTCACGGTCGCGTGGTAGGCACCCGGATTGGTGAAGCTGAGCTCGCCAAAGGAAACCTTGCCGTCCTTGTCATTCTTCGCCTCGATCGGGTAGCCCTCGAGCACATTGCCCGCGCCGTCGGCGAGGGAGAGCTCAAAGGCGAACTCCCCCTCCTGGAGGCCGGGCTTGCGGCCGCCCGCGAGCACCTTGGTGAGCTCGGGGACGGACGCCGTTGCGGGAGCGGGGTCGAAGGTGTTGGCGAAGGCGACGGAGGAGACCTGGTCAGCCGAGATGGAGCCATCGGCCTTGGATCCCTCGACACCGTTCACCGCGGCTTTGTAGCCATCGGCGGCACGTTCGGTCACCGTGTAGGCGGTTCCCGCGGGCAGCCCCGTGATCCTCGCCGTCTGGCCATCTTTGAGCTTGAGGGTCGCCTTGCCGTCCTCGAACGTCGCGTCACCGTAGGCGCCGGATACTTTGCGGCCCGCGACATCGGTGGCCTCGACCGCAAACTCAAATGTCTTGTCCGCGTCGACCGCCAGGCCCTCGCGCGCCGCGACGGTCTTGGAGACGTCGAGCTCGCCCGTCTTCACAGTGTTGGTCACGGTGAAGCCGCGCTCGGCGTCGCCTGTGACCTTCGAGCTGTAGCCCTCGACGGGCACCTCGGCCACGGCGTAGGCGATCGCGGAGCCGGACTTGGAGTACTTGGGCAGGCCCTTGAAGGAGCCCTTCCAGCCGTTGGACTCGTTGAGCTCGATCGGGTCGCCGGTGGCCTTGCCGTCGGCGAGCAGGCGCACGGTGGCCTTCTCGGCCGCCGGGCCGACCCACTTCTTCTCGACGGGCACCGAGACCTTGGCCGTGGAGGTGTTGGTCACGGTGAAGCCGTGCTCGGCGTCGCCGGTGACCTTAGAGCTGTAGCCCTCGACGGGCACCTCGGCCACGGCGTAGGCGATCGCGGAGCCGGACTTGGAGTACTTGGGCAGGCCCTTGAAGGAGCCCTTCCAGCCGTTGGACTCGTTGAGCTCGATCGGGTCGCCGGTGGCCTTGCCGTCGGCGAGCAGGCGCACGGTGGCCTTCTCGGCCGCCGGGCCGACCCACTTCTTCTCGACGGGCACCGAGACCTTGGCCGTGGAGGTGTTGGTCACGGTGAAGCCGTGCTCGGCGTCGCCGGTGACCTTAGAGCTGTAGCCCTCGACGGGCACCTCGGCCACGGCGTAGGCGATCGCGGAGCCGGACTTGGAGTACTTGGGCAGGCCCTTGAAGGAGCCCTTCCAGCCGTTGGACTCGTTGAGCTCGATCGGGTCGCCGGTGGCCTTGCCGTCGGCGAGCAGGCGCACGGTGGCCTTCTCGGCCGCCGGGCCGACCCACTTCTTCTCGACGGGCACCGAGACCTTGGCCGTGGAGGTGTTGGTCACGGTGAAGCCGTGCTCGGCGTCGCCGGTGACCTTAGAGCTGTAGCCCTCGACGGGCACCTCGGCCACGGCGTAGTCGATCACGGAGCCGGAGGCATCACACTTCGGCAAGTTAGAGAAAACACCCTCCCAGCCGTCAGACTCGCTCAGGGTGATCGAATCGATGACGGTATCGCCGTTCTTGAGATTTATTTTGACCTTATTAGGATGGGGGATCTTAGGGTTCTCCCAGACCTTTTTGACTGGAATGTTGATGTTCTCGGACCTGCCGATGACAACACCGCCGTTGGCGCCGATGCCGCCTCCCAACGGCGCCGTATTGCCAGAGATCGTCAGCGACGCCTGGCCGCCGCCGAGGTTATACACATCCTCGCTCATCACAGATTTAAGCGCGACGTTCGGCGTGGCGTCGGTAAAGGACAGGGGATCGCCGTTGTCGCCATCGGGCGAGAATCGCGGGATTTTGGGGTTTGTTGCCGCAATAGTGCCGTAGGGCTTAAACAGCCCACCGTCTCTGTACCAGCTGACCTTTCCGCCGCCCGGAGCGCGGTTGGCCAAGGTCAGTTTGTATTTGGCGTCTTTGGCGCCGGTGAAGACGAAGTCGTCTCCCGCCTCATCAGCCGTGTTCTTGGCGATCAGGCCGCCGTCCTGGACGTAGACCTTGGCATCTCCGGTCGGGCAGAACCACATGCCGCCGCCCTGCTTATCCGCATGGTTATCAACAACGAGGGCGTTTTCGATGCGGAGCGTGCTATAGCCATGAGCCTCGTTGCCTTCGCTATACACGCCGCCGCCCATGCTCCGAGCAGTATTACCCTCGATCTTGCCCGCGCTGAGCGTGACGCCATTCGAATAGGCATAGACGCCTCCGCCGGCGGAAGCGGAGTTGCCAGATATGGACCCGCCTTGCATGGTGAAAGCAGTATTCCCTGTTTCGCCGCCCTGACAGCCCGGGTCGACCACACACACTCCGCCGCCTTTGCCGTTGCCAGACGCAACGTTGTTCTCAATCTCTCCACCCTTCATGGTGAACTCGGCGTTGCCCTCAATGTGAACTGCTCCAGAGGGATCTAAGGGCCCCGCCTCCAGTTTACTGCTCCTGTTGCCGGAAATCTGACCACCAGTCATCGTGAACTTGGCTCTTTGGCTATCGCCCTCCCCCTCACTATACGCAAGGACCGCGCTGCCTCGATAGCCGCTGTTGCCCTCGATGCTGCCTCCGCTCATGTCGAAGCGGGCATTGCCCACCAACATGACGCCAGAAGATGTGAGGTGATAGCCGTTAGTGTCTCCGGTAACGACGATTCCGTTCTTACGGATAACGCCGCCCTTCATGACAACATGAGCGCCGTCCTTCGCGTGGACAGCGCCGCAATACGCGTCCTTAAGTTCGCACTGCTCGATAACGCCGCCCGTCATGGTAAGCGAAGCCTTGTCTCCCGACACGTCGACAACACCAGTATTGACGGTGCTCGCAGCGCCGTCGCACACAACGGCCTCGTCAGAGAGCACAACTGCTCCCTTGCTAGAAATAATGGCGCCCTTGTTGTAGCGACCACTCAGGGACACTTTCCCCGACAGCTCGAGGGATGCTCCCTCGGCAACATTGACCAGTACGGAGACGCCGCTATTCTTTGTTGCCAAGATGGTATAGGGCTCATCCGACGTGATCTTAATCATCTTCTCGGCAGGAATCGTGAGCGTGGAGCCGAGCTTCACGTCCTTTTTCAGAGTGATGACGGTTTCCTTGCCATAGGGGGCCTCGCGGACCAGCTCCTGAAGGGTCTTGGTGCTGTCATCGCTCACGGTATCGCCGACGCTGTCTTTGATGGACTCGCGCGTGTAGACGATATCGACACCAGAGCTCGGAAGGTTATTCGAGCCGGTGATGTCGTCCATGCTGTTTTCGATTGTGATCTTTTGAACCGTGCTGTCGTCAAACATACGCGAGGGTATTTCGGTGAGGCCACGCCCGATCGCCACATCCTTCACGCCATCTACGCCCGAGAAGGCTGCCGTGCCAACGGAAGTCACGGAATCTGGAATGGAAAGCTGCTCCGGCAACGTGCCGCGAAAGAAGGCGTAGTTGCCAATTTTCTCAAGTGTCTCGGGAAGCTGGACGGCGACGTTGCTCCAAATAAAGGCCCAGTCACCGATACTCTGCAGGCTGTCGCAAAGCCCCACGATCTTAACCGGCGCGTAGCAGAACGCATAGCCCGGAACGCTCTGAAGCGAGGACAGGTCCACGGACGCCCGCAGCTTTTCGCACTTGTAGAAAGCCCCCAGCCCATGTTTGTCACCTTGCTTAGATTGGGCACGCTCACCAGGCTGGCGCACCCCTGGAAAGCAGAGGATCCGATGCTCGTCAATGTGCCCGGGAAATCGATGCCGGTCAAACTCGAGCAATTCTGAAACGCCCCATCCCCGATGGACTCAATTTCGCTCAGCGCGGTGACGGACGTTAGAGAGGTGCATCCGTCAAACATGTGCGAGGGGATCTTCGTAACCGATGCGGGCAACGACACGCTTGTCAGAGACGTGCAGCCTTTGAGCACGCCCGTTATGGTGTCGGCGAAGGCGACATCTTTTGGAAACTCGATGCTTGTGAGGGCCGTAGCCCCCCCCCGAAGGCGCTCGGGCCCGAAATCATTTTGAGGGTGGAGGGGAGATCGATCTCCGAAAGGCTTTTGCAGCCCGTGACCATCGAGTTGGCGCTAATCTTCTCGACGCCCTCATCGAAATAGAGTTTTTCGAGCGAGCCGGCGTTTTGCAGCGTGCAACTGAAGTCCTTGATGGAGCCAGGGATATGGAGCTCCTTGACCTTTACGAACTTCCGGAAATACCATCCGCGCACGTTTTCGAGCGTGTCGGGGAGCGTCAGCTGCTCAACGTTCTTGGCCACGATACCAGACGAGAAAAAAAGTTCGGTGACTTTGTAGGTCTGGCCACCATGCGCGATGGAGCTGGGTACACTCACCGCGGTCACACTGTCGTCGGCAACAATACATGTGATTTCCGCCGTGCCCTTATCCGTGGTCTCGCACGAATAGGTCACGCCGTCCTGGGTGATCTCAAACTGCTCCGCAGTATACGCAGTCCGCGATTCCGTGGCCGCATATGCGACACCGGCCGTCGCGCCAACGGATAAACATCCGAAGCCGAGAACCAACGCAAGGCAGAGAGCGGCGGCTCTCCGCCCCCCCCCCCGAAAACTTTCCTCTCCAATTCCCTTCTCCCCCTCTGGTGTCGCCCTCTCTTCCCAAGAGCGATCTATTGATTAGGACAGTTTAAAGACAACATTATGCCCAAAGAGGTCCATCATGGAGATAATCCACTTCTTCGCCCGAAATGGTAATTAATTGGCAGGATTAATTGGCGAGCAACTGAACGAAGAGCAATCTACTAATGGCACATAAATGGCGGCGTCAACACCCGAAGTGCATAGTCTCCGATTCCCAGACAACACCACTTCGAGGCAAACGGTCCGACGCAAGGCTCAGGGCAATCAACTTCGGATTGGTTTTAGAGGCGAGCGAGGTCATAGGCTCGCGCGGCAGACTCGCCGGCGCAGATGAGGTTGGTTGCGGCTTCCTGCGGATCGAGTGCCCACTTCAAATCCATGGGCTTGCGGCAGATCGGCAAAACCAGGTCGACGCCCTGCCCATACACCGCATCCAGGTTGTCGGCACGACCGCCCACGACGGCGACCACCGGCTTGCTATAGCGCTTGGCACGGCGGGCCACACCCACCGGCGCTTTGCCGGCGGCGGATTGCTCGTCCATATTGCCCTCGCCCGTTATGACCAGGTCGACATCGCGCACGCGCTCGTCAAACCCAATCAGATCGAGCACCGTCTCCACGCCCGAACGCAGCTCCGCGCCGAGCGCCAGCAGCGCGGCACCCAGGCCGCCGGCGGCACCGGCACCGGGCACGCCGAGCACCGAGCCAAATGTCCGTGCGCCCTTGGGCGTGCGCAGCAGCCCCTGGGCCCGAGCCTCGACAATTGCCGTATCGAGCAGACGACCGTAGCCGACCATCCAGCTGTCGCACCTGTGCACCGTCTCGATGTCGCCCGCCGGCAGACCCTTCTGTCCGCCGAACACTGCAAGCGCGCCGCGACGCCCTACGAGCGGATTCTCGACATCGGAAAGCACCACGACACGCGCGCCATTCAGTGCCCGTAGCGCCGGTGCCAAATCGATACTCGCCACGTGTTCAAGGCCCGCGAGCCCCGGCGCGATATCGCAGCCACGGTCATCGACAAGACGCGCGCCCAGCGCCTGCAGCATGCCGGCGCCACCGTCGTTGGTGGCGCTGCCGCCCAAGCCAATATAGAGTGTCTTTGCGCCCGTGCGAACCGCGCGAAGCATGAGCTCGCCCACGCCATAGGTTGTAGCGGCCAGCGCCGACGACTCCGTGCAAGGCGAGTACCCGATGCCGGCCGCCTCGGCCATCTCGATGACCGCGGACTCGCGCTCGACATCAACCAGCATCCGGGCAGGCACACGCTCGCCCAAGGGGCCTGCCACCTCGCAGGTCACAATCTCACCGCCGCACGCGGCAACGGCATCGAGCGTTCCCTCACCACCATCTGCCAGCGGCAACGTGGCCACCTGGGCATCGGACCACACACGGCGCACGCCTTCGGCAACCGCCGCCTCCGCCTGCGCGCTCGAAACGCTACCCTTAAAGGAGTCGATCGCCAACAGCACACGGCGGGGCCGGCGGCACGCGGCACCAAAATCGACCACCTCAACGGCGATTTCTTCGGCACACGCGAGCGCCTCGGCATGAGCGGCATGTGCCTCAAGATCGGCCCCACAACCGCAGCCAGCACCATCGGTGCCACGCAACCCACTAAAATAGCCGCTCAACACCTCACGACACTCGTCTGCCAGCACACCGGCGGTCACATTAAACCGATGATTCAGGCGCGAGTCGGCATTCAAATCGTATAGGGATCCCAACGCGCCCGCCTTGGCGTCGCTCGCGCCATACACGCAGCGTCCCACGCGCGCGTTGACCATAAGCCCCGCACACATGCAGCAGGGTTCGAGCGTCACGTAGACCGTACAGTCGGAAAGGCGCCAGCGACCGAGCGCCTGG
This sequence comes from Collinsella sp. TF12-2AT, assembly GCF_003436735.1. Lineage (NCBI taxonomy): Bacteria > Bacillati > Actinomycetota > Coriobacteriia > Coriobacteriales > Coriobacteriaceae > Collinsella > Collinsella sp. TF12-2AT. The sequence goes on from NZ_QSQK01000005.1 coordinate 91,809, forward strand.
GCAGCGGAGCACACGGCCGCAAACTCGGCATGAGCCGAAGGATCCTGATCGAGCTCGCGACGATTGTGCGCCCTCGCGACGATCTCGCCGTCGCGCACCACTACGGCTCCGATGGGCACCTCGCCCACCGCAGCGGCGGCGCGCGCCTCGGCCAGCGCCTCGCGCATGAACTTCTCGTCGATTTCGGTGATCGTCATCGTTCGCCTTCCCTGTTGCAAATTCAAAACGATGCTATCATTACGACTCACGGAGAGATGGCAGAGCGGTTGAATGCGGCGGTCTTGAAAACCGTTGAGCGCGAGAGCGTTCCGGGGGTTCGAATCCCCCTCTCTCCGCCATTTTTAGTGATGCACCGGCGTCATGGTCCGCTCAAACAGCGCATCGACCACGTCGGCCATCTCGGGTCGACGCTCAAGATCGTGGCCCGATTCCCACCATATCGTGAAAAGTCGAATAATACCGCCGGCGACAAACTCAGACGTCGTCTCGAGTGACACGGGGGCCAGGGCATCCTCGGCAAGCACGTTCATCACACGCTCGCGGATGGAGCGGACAATACGGTCGCAAATAACGTTGGTCAACATGCCCGACATGCTGCTTGCCAAAATGTTATCCATGAGCTGCTCGTGCGCCAGAATCAAATCCATGGCATCGTCCAAAATCGCGTGCCGAAGCGCGCGCACGTCCTCGGCAGACACTGCGCCGGCCTCATCGGGCTGTTTTTGCGGCAAGCCCGACATGAACTCATCGATATAAAAGGCAAAGTAATCGTTCTTGTCGCGAAAGTGCTTGTAGAACGTCGTGCGGCGAATCATGGCGCGGTCGCACAGCATGGCAACCGTCAGGTCCTCAAAACGATGCTCCTCGAGAAGCTCGGTAAAGGCATCGAACAGGGCGCGGTAGGTTTTCTTGATGCGAAGGTCCACTGATAATCGCCATCCTCAGGGCAAAGACAACACTCGTCAATCTGTCGCATATCTTACACCTGTACCTCGCGCGCTTTGCCCCGGTGCCAACCCTACCGAAAACATAACGCTTACCGGAAAGTTCGGCACGGCAAAACGTTGCGGGTATACTAGTAGCGTTATACCAACGGCAGCTGGCGCATGCCGCCGCGGCCATTCGAAACGGAGACATCATGATTACCGTCATCATCGGCATCGTTGTTGTCATTGTGATTGTCTGCGCCATCGCCGGCATCTACAACAACATGGTCACCAAGCGTAACCGCATCGATAACGCCTGGCAGAACATCGATACGCAGCTGCAGCGCCGCAACGACCTGATCCCCAACCTGGTCGAGACCGTCAAGGGCTACGCCAAGCACGAGCAAGAGACGCTCTCCGCCGTGATCAGCGCGCGTAACACCGCCGTCAAGGCCACCACGCCCGAGGCCAAGATGGAGGCCGACAACGTGCTGACCGGTGCGCTACGCCAGCTCTTCGCCGTAGCCGAGGCCTATCCCGACCTTAAGGCAAACACCAACTTTACGCAGCTGCAGGCGTCGCTCGAGGATACCGAGAACAAGATTAGCTATGCACGCCAGAGCTACAACGACTGCGTGCTCAGCTACAACAACGCCATTCAGACGTTCCCGGCTGTCATCTTTGCCGGCATCTTCCAGTTTAAGGAGCGCCAGGGCTTCGAGGCCGCCGAAGCAGCCCGCCAGGCCCCGACCGTCAAGTTCTAGTAGTTTGGCAGCGCATCCTTAATCGGCCAAATGTATAAACCGCCCCGTCGAACGCATACTTCGACGGGGCGGTTTCCTTTTTCGCGAAGGTCCCCCTCTAAGCGCCGTGCATTTTTAGGAGTATTCAACATAACCAAGAGCTTCGGGCGCTACGATAAATGCCAAAGACCGCGAATATCCCTGCAAATCAAACGCTGTCAGCCCATAACCCCGCCCATCATTCGTAGAAAACATCGAGAAATCCCGATTTTTTGCCCGAGGTCGGTATGCAGGGGCCTTCGATTGCAGAATACTCGCAAAAATGCACGTCGCCATCACCCCCACATGGCGCGAACCAAAACAAAAGCACGGCCTAAAAGGCCGCGCGCCATCTTTAATTCAGATCTATATTGCCCGTACGGCAGCGCCAGGGTGACACAGGCCCGAGGGCGACCTTCCTTTCCGGCGCACTCCACAGGACGAAAGAACCCCCGCCGCACGTAGTGCGCAGCGGGGGTTCTTTCATGTCCGAGGACGCGCCGAAAGGGAAGGTCGCCCTCGGGCCGGACAGCTAAGACAGCTTACGCGACGGTGTAAACCCAGTTGTGCTTATCCTCAACAGCACCAGACTGGATGCCCGTCAGGGTCTCGCGAAGCTTCTTCATCACAGGACCGATCTCGGTGTAGCCAGCCGGGAAGGTCACGGTCTCGTCGGCTCCGTAGACCTTGTTGTCGATCTCGCCGACCGGGGAGATAACGGCAGCGGTGCCGCACAGGCCGCACTCAACAAAGGTGCCGGCCTTGACCTCGGCCCACTCGACGGGACGCTGGTCGACGGTCATGCCCAGGTCCTGAGCAACCTGAACGAGCGAACGGCGGGTGATGGAGGGCAGGATGGAGTCGGTGTGCGACTGCGGAACGACGAGGGTGCCATCCTCCTTCACGAACAGGACGTTAGCGCCACCGGTCTCCTCGACATAGGTGCGGGACTCGGAGTCGAGATACAGGTTCTCGGCATAACCCTCGCGGTGAGCCTCCATCGTGGGCTTCAGGGACATGGCGTAGTTGAGGCCGGCCTTGATGTTGCCGGTGCCGTGCGGTGCGGCGCGGTCGTACTCGGAAACGCGCAGCTTGACGGGCTTAAGGCCGCCCTTAAAGTACGGACCGACCGGGGTCACGAGAATGCGGAACGTGTACTCAGGAGCGGGAGCCACGCCGATTACGTCACCGGAGCCGATCATAAACGGACGCACATACAGGGTTGCGCCAGAGCCGAAGGGCGGAACCCATGCGGCGTTGGCAGAGACGACCTGCTTGACGGCCTCAACAAACTTGTCCTTGGGGAACGGGGGCATCTCGAGGCGCTGCGCAGAGTTGTACATACGCTCAGCGTTCATATCGGGACGGAAGCAGACGATGCTGCCGTCCTCGGCGGTGTAAGCCTTCAGGCCCTCAAAGACCTCCTGGCAGTAATGGAAGATGCCACCGCACTCGGAGACATGCAGGGTGTGGTCGGTAGTCAGACCGCCCTCGTCCCACTCGCCATCCTTCCAATGAGCCTCGTAGCTGTAATCGGTCTTCATGTAGCCAAAGCCGAGGCTACCCCAATCGATATCCTTCTTCTCGACAGTCATATGTCGCTCCTTACATACACAGTTGCATACTCGCGAACTCGCACGCAAGGACCGAGGCCGACCGCGTCGCAACGTCACACGCCCGGAGCGTAGAGCCGGACGGGACACGCGGACGACATCGAAGCCGATGACACGTCGATTCGCATGCACGAGATTGTACTCCGCACACGCATCGGATAAAACGTTTTTCTTTAACTAACTAAAGTATTTTCATTTGACCGAAGCTAGAGAGGCCCGCCACCGTAATCGGCGACGGGCCTCAACGGCACGGTTTGCGCGCTAGCTCGAGCTACGCGTTCTGTTTGCCCAGCTTTGCCTTAACCAGGCCGACCACGGTCGGGATAATCGACACGGCGACGATGCCGATAATCAGCAGCTCAAAGTGCTCCTGCACAAAGGGGATGCCGCCAAAGAAATAGCCCAGCAGCGTAAAGACCGTCGACCAGGTGATACCGCCCAGCACGTTAAAGATGACAAAGTTGCGCCAGTGCATGCCGCCCATGCCGGCGATGAAGGGCACGAAGGTGCGGATAAACGGGAAGAAGCGACCCAGGAAGATAGCCAGGTGGCCCCACTTGTCCAGGAAGTCCTCGGACTTTTTAATGCGCTCGGGCGTCATGGCCTTGACCTTGCCCGAGGCAATGATCTTTTGGCCAAAGAAATGGCCAATCATAAAGTTGCACTGATCGCCCAAAATGGCAGCGGCCCACGCCACAGCCAGCAGGGCCACAATGTTAAAGCCGCCGTTGTGGGCGAAGAAGCCCGAGGCGAACAGCAGCGAATCGCCGGGAAGGAACGGGAAGAACACCACGCCCGTCTCGATAAAGATGATCAGGAACACACAGCCGTAGGCCATAAGCGGGCCGGCGGCGATCCAGCTGGCGATCGCGGTGCGCGGGTCTTTGAGCAACTCGGCGATAAAATTAATGAAACCCATGAAGTAGAACCTCTCAGTTGTGGGCGCGGATACGTCCAAGTTGACCAGTATACGGTTGCGGCGCGGCCATGCACACGACCGCACAAAAGCATGACTCCATTACCAGCAAGTATGCATAACTGACATCTGTCACGCTAAGCCGTGGAAGATTGCTCTTCCTAATCCCTAGCGAATCGCTATACTTTATTGAATCGCATTGCCATGGCGCTAAGGGAGGGCGGCCGGTGAGCTTTATCAATACCATTCGCGAGGACATCAAGACCGTCCAGGCACAGGACCCCGCCGCGCAAAACGGTCTGGTCATTTTCCTTTCGTACCCCGGTCTTCACGCCAAGTGGAACCACGTACCCGAGCATTGGCTCTGGGAGCACGGCCACCGATCGCTCGCCCGTGCGCTCTCGCAGCTCACCCGTCATATCACCGGCGTCGAGATTCACCCTGCCGCGCAGATTGGCAAGCACTTCTTTATCGACCACGCCATGGGCGTCGTCATCGGCGAGACCACCATTGTGGGCGACAACTGCGTACTCTATCAGGGCGTCACGCTCGGCGGCACCGGCAACGAGACCGGTAAGCGCCACCCCACCCTGGGCAACAACGTCACCGTGGGCACGGGCGCCAAGGTGCTCGGCAACATTCGCATCGGCAACAACGTCAAAATCGGCGGCAACTCGGTTGTCGTCAAGGACGTGCCCGACAACTGCACCGTCGTGGGCGTGCCGGGACGCATCATCAAGCGCAACGGCTGCCGTGTGTTCGAGGAGAGTTTCGACGCCAAGCAGCATCGCGAGTACATGCCCGATGACGCCGCCGAGCAGAGTGCCCTCAACCGCCAAGGCATCACCGAGAACGCCCGCCGCGTCAAAGAACTCGAGCGAGAGGTGGCCGAGCTCAAAGCCCTCGTCACCAAGCTCGTGGACGAGCGCTAGGGACGCAAGCGGCACAAAACAATATCGGCACCGACGCAAAAGGCGCGCCAGGGAATCCATCCCCGGCGCGCCTTTCTTTTTGATGTGACATGCGGGACTATCCCTTTGTCACACTATGCGAACTGACTCAGATAGAGGTCGGCGTAAGCACCCTCGGCAGCCAGCAGTTCCTTATGCGTGCCTTGCTCGATAATGTTGCCGTGATCCATGACCAAGATCAGGTCGGCGTCCACGATCGTCGACAGGCGATGCGCGATCACAAAGCTCGTGCGCCCGCGCATAAGCGCGTCCATGGCACGGCCGATGGCAAGCTCAGTGCGCGTGTCCACGCTCGACGTCGCCTCGTCCAGGATTAGAATCGCCGGGTTGTTGAGCAGCACGCGTGCGATGGTCAGCAGCTGACGCTGGCCCTGGCTGATGCTTTCGGCATCGTTGGCCACGCGCGTGTCGTAGCCCTGCGGCATGGTACGTACAAAGAAGTCGACCTGCGCGGCGCGTGCGGCCGCCACGATCTCATCGTGCGTCGCCTCGGGGCAGCCGTAGGCGATGTTCTCGGCAATCGTGCCGTCGAACAGCCAGGCGTCTTGCAGCACCATGCCAAACTGCTGACGTAGCTCGCCGCGATCCATGCGGCTCGTATCCACACCGTCGAGCGTAATGCGGCCACCGTCGATCTCGTAAAAGCGCATGAGCAGATTGATGAGCGTGGTCTTGCCCGCGCCCGTGGTTCCCACCACCGCGATCTTTTGGCCCGGCTCGGCGGTAAACGACACGTCGCGCATGAGCGGCTTGTCGGGCGAATAACCAAAGCGCACGTGCTCAAAGGAGACGCGACCCTCAATGCGACCCGGCAGCTTGGCGGCCTCCCCCGGCAGCGGATCAGCCTCCATCTCGGACTCATCAAGCAGGTCGAACACGCGCTCCGCACTCGCCAGCGCGCTCTGCAGCGAGTTAAAGGTAAACGACAGCTGCGTCATGGGTTCGGACGCCTCGTAGATAAACTGGAAGAACGCCTGGAACACGCCGACGGTCATGTGACCGGCAACCAGCATGCTGCAGCCCACCAGCGCGATCACGATCTGCGCCAAACGGCCGATAAAGCGCACCGCAGGGCCGACGGCATTGATCATAAAGTCGGCCTTGGTGCTCACGCGCGCCAGCTCGCCCGAGGCCTCGTGCACTTCGGCAGAACTCTGACGCTCGCGGTTAAACGCGCGAATCACCAGACGGCCCGAGTAGCCCTCCTCGACCGCGCTCGTGATTTTGGACACCCACTCCTGGCGCTCGCCGGTCACGTCATGTGTGCGACGCGAGACCACTTTGGTCATCAGCAGCGACAGCGCCATAAAGAACAAAAAGACGAGCGTGAGCGGCACGCTAAACACGAACATCACGCTCACGGCGCCCACCACGGTGCCGATCGACACCAGCAGCTGCAGCAGTCCGCGCTGCATACTCTCGGACATCTTGTCCAAGTCGTTGGTCGCACGGCTGACGACCTCACCGGGACGATGCGCGTCAAAGTAGGCGAGCGGCAGACGGTTGAGCTTTTGTGCGATACGGTTGCGTAGGCGCAGGTTGAGGCGTTCGGCAACGCTCGACATCAAAAAGGTCTGGAGCGCGTAGAACGAGGCAGCGGCAGTCCAGATCATAAAGTAGACGAAGATGGTCCTGCCGCAGTTCTCCCAGGTGATGTTGAAGGTGGTTCCGTTGGCAAACGCCACCTGAATGTGGCCCCACAGCTCATCTATCACGCGGGCACTATATGCCGGCGCAGCGGTGTTAAAGATGGCGTAGAACACAATGCTCGCGAACACGATATAGAAGCGCCAATGGTCGCCGGCAGCCTCGCTCCACAGGCGGCGCACCGTCGCCCAGGTGTCGCGGGGTTTCTCGTCCTCGTCCTCGTCGTCCACATCGCGCATGCGCTCTGCCTCAGCGCGGGCACGCTCGTCCTCGGCGCGCTCGTTTTCCTCGTAGAGCGCTTGGCGGCGAGCCTCGCGCTCGGCTGCAGCCTTGGCGGCGTCATCCAGCTCGGGTGCCACGGCAGCCGTTTCCTCGACCAGCCCCGCGGCAACGGCGTCATCAACGCTGGCCTGCTTCCTGAGCTCCTCGGTCATGCTACTCACCTCCCTTCATCTGCGATTCCGCGATAGCGCGGTACACCTCGCAGGTTTCCATGAGCTCGTCGTGCGTGCCCAGGCCCACGACCTCGCCGTCCTTGAGCACGACAATCTGGTCGGCGTGCAAGATCGTCGAGATGCGCTGCGCGATGATGAGCACCGCAGCGTCACGCGTCTCGTCTTGCAACGCATGGCGCAGGGCGGCATCAGTCTTAAAGTCCAGGGCCGAAAAACTGTCGTCGAAGATATACAGATCGGCGCGCTTCATGAGCGCGCGAGCAATGGCCAAGCGTTGGCGCTGACCACCCGAGAAGTTCGTACCGCCCTGGGCAACCGGGGTATCGAGTCCATGCGGTTGATCGAGCACAAAGGTGCTCTGGGCAACCTGCAGCGCATGAAGCATGTCCGCCTCGGTCGCGTCTTCGTTGCCAAAGCGCAGATTGCTTGCCACGGTGCCCGAGAACAGCCATGCCTTTTGCGGCACATAGGCAATGCGCCCGCGAATCTCGTCTTGCGAAAGGTCGCGCAGGTCAACACCGTCCAAGCGAATGGCGCCCTTCGTGGCATCGTGGAAGCGCAGCAGGAGCTTGGCCACCGTCGACTTGCCCGAACCCGTCGAGCCGACGATTGCGGTCGTCTGACCGCGGCGACAGGTAAAGTTCAGATCGCACAGTGTGTCCTCGTCGGCGTCGTCAAAGCGAAACGACATGTGATCGAACACGGCGACTGCATCCGCATCGTCCTCGGGGGCAGGCGCCCCGTCACCCAGCGTACGCTGGCCATCGACGATGCTCGGCTCAATCTCCAGCACCTGCTGCGCGCGGTTCAGACATGCGGCGGCACGCGGAAGCGTCAGCACCACCATCTGCGCCATCATCACAAAGAACAGGATCAGAAGCGCGTACTCCAGCACCGCCGAGATGCTCGCGATCTGCATGGCGTGGGCGCCCACGCGGTTGCCGCCCACCCACAGTACCGCCACCTCTGCGATGTTCATCAAAAAGAAGCTGGAGCTGTCGAGCCCCACAAACAGATGGTTGACTTTGATGGCGTTGGCGGCGTAGTCGCTAAACACCTCGTCCAGGCGCTGCTCCTCGTGGCGCTCCTTATTGAAAGCGCGGATGACGCGAACGCCCACGATGTTTTCGCGCAGCACCACGTTCATGCGGTCGATAAAGCTCTGCAGGCGCATAAAAATTGGCGCGGCGTTAGCCACGGTAAAGACTGCCGCCACCAGCACGATCGCAACCACCACGCCCAGCAGCGTACCCATGGCGGGATCGATGAGCCACGCAAAAATGATGCCCGCGACGGCCAAGAACGGCACCGGCAGCACCAGCTGGATCGTCTGCAGGATGGCCTGCTGAATCACATTGATGTCGTTGAGCGAGCGCGTGATCATCGATCCGGTGCCAAAGCGCTCAAAGTCGCTGGCCGCGAGCTCGAGCGACTTGTCGTACACGGCATTGCGGATATCGCAGGCCACGTTGGCGGCCAAGCGCGCCGAAAGATAGCAGCCCAGCACCGCGCCGCCGCTGGCCATGCCGGTCGCGATAAGCATGTAGAGGCCATTGCGCAAAATGTAGTCGACATCACCCGTGGTGATACCGGTGTTGACCATGTTCGCCAGCATCGTGGGAACCAACAGCGTGCCGACGTTATCAACCAGCAGCACCAGCAGCGTCACTGCGACAAGCCCTCGATAGGGCTTCAGAAACCTCATTAACAGTCGCACGACTCCCCCTCACATTGATCCTGCGTCTGGCTTGCAGCTGCCACCTGCTGCTTAAATGTCTCGCACTCCTCATCGAGCACCTGGGAGAATTTGCCGATCAAGCGCATAATCTCGCGTTGCTCACACGGCTCAAGCGCGCAAAATGCTCGCTGTTCGGCCTTAAGTGCCGGCAACGCATAGCGCTCAGCAAATTGCCTACCCTCTTTGGTCAGGCACACAACCTTGTTCTTGCGACTGCCTTCGGCAAACTCCAGCGTGGCGAAACCCCGCGCCTTCAAGGTTTTAATTGCCGAGTTGATGGTCTGTTTGCTGTAGAACCATTCGCTTGTCAGACGGCTTACGGCGACGCTGCCGCCCGCCGTGCTGGTATCGACGAGCATCCAGTAAGCGCAGTCCGAAAGACCGCAGGCGCGCGAGAACTCCGAATAAATATGGTCGAGTCCATTGAGCAACCGGTCGAAATCGACCAGCGTAACCGCACTATTCATCTATCCCACCATTCGATTGTCCGATTTTTGACCAATTTATATCTCTAGATTAGTCCGAGTTTTGACTATCGTCAACAGGCTCTCCGCAAATGCTTGCACTTTTATGGCCTATCGGCAGAAAAAGACCGCCGGCGCGGGGGCAGCGCCAGCGGTCACGTGAAAATCGGGTTTTATTGCCCGTTAAGCGGCGACGGCCTCATAGACCGTAGCGCCCGAGAAGCTGTCATGCAGGCTCTTGCCGGCAATCCACGGCAGCTCGACGACCTCGCAGACCGTGTTGACCAGCTCGGAGCAGTCAGTAAAGTGGCCCTTGTCGTTGAGGGCCTCGCAATCCTGAACACGCCAATAGCCATCGGTGTGCGTGATGTAGTACTCGTGATCGTCAATCGTCACAAAAGCGCGCGTCTTGGAACGCAGCAGCTTCAGAAATCCTTCGAAGTCGGTCTCGACGACATCTCCAGCCTGGAACATGATGTTACCTCCTGGCCCGGCGCCACCACGGCGCATTGATAAACGTTGGTACTCCTTTAGTAAAACCTTTATCAGAGGTTATGCGTTCGTCATTTAGGCAAGTGGTAAAAAACCGCAGGGTAGACGGGATAAAACGTTTAACCATCCCATTTGTTTGTCACATTCTGAAGGTACTTTTATGCAAACCTACTTTCCCAATTGGGATCTACCCTTTTGGCCGGGCAATTGACCGTCTATCGTTTGAGCCCGACGGGTATGAACGGGGCATCTGCAACGCCACCGCAAGGAGACACCATGGAGACTATCGAAGCACTCATCCACCGCCGCAGCTGCCGCAACTACAGCGATCGTCCCGTCGAGGCCGAAAAGCTCGCACGCATTATCGAGGCCGGCCAGTATGCACCCAGTGGCATGGGGCGCCAGCCGGTGACGTTTGTCGCCGTCACCGACCCCACGACCGTTGAGCGCCTCTCGCAGCTCAACGCACAGGTCATGGGCAGCAACAGCGACCCCTTCTATGGCGCCAGGACCGTTGTGGTGGTACTGGTCGACCGCAGCGTGCCCACGCACCTGGAAGACGGATCGCTCGCCATGGGCAACCTGCTCAACGCCGCCTATGCACTGGGTGTCGACTCATGCTGGATTCACCGCGCGCATGAGGTCTTTGACTCGCCCGAGGGCCTGGAGCTGCTGGCCAGCTGGGGCCTGCCCGCCGACGGCAGCCTGCGCGGCGTCGGTCACTGCATTCTGGGCTATGCCGAAGACACGCTACCCGAGCCCAAACCCCGCCGCGACAACGTGGTGTACGTTAGGTAATTAGTTCCGCCGTTCTAACGAACGGCTGACCCACTCGCAACTTATCTTGCCGATGGAGTTGTCGTCGTTTCGTTCGTGTGGGTCGTTGAGGCGCCGTCGCCCTGTTCGCCCTCGTCCTTTTGAGCGTCGGCGATGGTGGAGGCTGCCGCGACCATGCCGCGCTGGGGCGCGACGCCCGTCTGGGTCTGAGCGCCCTCGACAACTTCTGTGCCTGCATGCGCGAGCTCGGGCGATTTAAACACCGCGTCCAAGTTGGCGCCACCGCCGGCGTAGCCAAGCGCAGCGAGTGCGATGACGATCACTGCAACGACGACCGCGATCGGCACATAACGATGCCAACCAGCAGGATTGAGCCCACTGCGGCGAGCCGCCCCGCGGCTGATGTAGCCGAGCGTGCCGTCGTGCTTGAGCTTTGAGCCCACCACGCGTTTGCGGCCCCACAGCGAGGACTCTGCCTGCATTGCCAAGCGAGCACCTGTCGAAGGATAGCCGTATTTAGTGCGCTTGAACGAGCCGTCAAACCCCGAGGCGTGTTTGCCCCACGTCACCGATGTTGTGCGTCGGTTAACCGGCGCGGCACTCCGCCTTCTGCGGCTCGGTTTTGTAGTCTCAGCCATACGCCCCCGCACGCCGTAACCAAATCGAAACAATAACGCTTTGGACTGTAGCACACGCGTCGCGCGCGGTCACGGGCGCCTCGCTCAACGGTCATCGTCCTTCAGCAAGCGCCACAGCGTTGTTCGGCTTACGCCCAGCACCTCCGCCGCACGGGTCCGGTTGCCGTGGAGATGATCTACAACCAGATGCGCGATATCTCGCTCGGTATCGGCCAGCGGTCGCAGGATATACAGGTCGCTTTCGAGTGTCGGGGCGCCAAAGGTTGCGGTCTTAATCACGTCCTCTTGGGCGAGCACTTCCTCCGCCACAGCGCGGTCCACCGTGCCCGCCCCCACCAATATATACAGTCGTTCCGAGACCTCGCGGAGCTGCAGATAATTGCGCGGCCAGCGGTAAACATCGAGCGTCTTTGCCGCCGCGGCAGACAACGTGGGCGCTGCCGTCCCAAATGCATCAGCGAGATATTCCAAATAGCGCGCAACCTTCGTCGACGCGGCTCCCTGCTCGGCGATTGCCGGCGCCACGCTCACCGCACAGGCGAAGCGCTCAGTCACAAAGGCAGCTTGATCACTTTCGCTGCCGCCCGGCATGTCATTCGCCGTCAGCACCACATGGCAGCGCGTCGCCAACGCGGTGTCGGCCATCGTGGAAACGAGCTCGCGGAGACGCTGGGGGCCAACCGTGTTCCAGCCCTCAATGCAAAGTGTCAGCCCCGTTTGGAACAACGGCGATTCGGCGCTTTTGAGCACGTGGCGCCAACCGCGATCGGTAAGCTCATCGAGCGCAACGGCAACAAAGGGTTGATCGGCAAAAGGACCGTCCAGATAGAGGCGCTTGGCGATCTCGACCTGACCCGCTCCCAGCTCGCCCTCGAGCATAAGGGGCACGCCGCGCGCGTAGCTCTCGGCGACCGGCGCAGCTACCGAGGCCGCCCCCTCAACGATGCCGTACGCGCTCGATTCGTAGCGGGCCTCAACTTCGTCGGCGTTGAGCCACTCGATGCCCGCATGTGCCGCGGCGCCGCGCACCTCGCGGACCACGACGACCCAAAGGCCCCCGCCCTCTTTGTCGGTGGGGCGAACGGTCAGGCTCAGGCGCGTACCCGCACGCCCCATAACCAGACGCGCGCCGTCTCCTATACGGTCGAGGCGCTCAGCGACAAAAGTCGCCACATCCCGCTCAAGCGCCGCGTCATTCATGGTCGAGATCACGACGTCCCCACGCGCATCGATTGCCAATGCCGAGGCCCCGGCAGCAGCCAGGGCCTCGGTCAAGATGTTTAGCTTGGCATCGCTATCCATGATTTGCCCCTGTCCGCGGCGACGTGCAACCGCCGACGGTCGCACGACCGAGTGTTTCAAAATTGAACGATATTGCTCACCAAACACTATAGGGCAGAAAGCGCCGTCCTGCGAGTATAGGTGTTGCCCCGCATCGCCATCCTGGCGGGGCGATAAGAGCTCTTCGGGACTTATAAACCTGCGGACAAGCCATACCCGCAAGAGCTCCTATCGCTCCACCGCAGGCATGCGCTCACCAGCAACCAGCACGCAAATAAGCTACTCCTCTACCAGATTCCCAGCACGTGCTGCATTCCCAAACTCATGCACGCAATGCCAATCCAGCAGCAAAAGCCCAGCGCGATGGGCTTGCCGCCCTTTTTGACCAGCTCGACGATATCGGTATTAAAGCCAATAGCCGCCATGGCCATCACGATAAAGAACTTCGACAGCTCCTTGATGGGCGCCGTGATGGACACGGGAAGCTGAAGCACCGTGGTGATTACGCTCGCCAGCACAAAGAACAGCACAAACATGGGAAACGCGCGTTTAAGCGAGAACGTGCTTTTGGCGTCGCCGCCGGCCTTGCGCGCCAGATGCATCTGCCAGCATGCGAGGACCAACGTGATGGGAATAATGGCCAGTGTCCTGGTGAGCTTGACCACCGTGGCGCTCTCGAGCACATTGGCGCCGGGATGCATGCTGTCCCAAGCGCTCGCCGCAGCCGTTACGGACGAGGTGTCGTTGATGGCGGTGCCGGCAAACAGGCCAAAGCCCTCGTTGGTCAGCCCGAGCATACCGCCGAGCGTTGGAAACACGAGCGCCGCGATAACGTTAAACAGGAAGATGACCGAAATAGCCTGGGCAATCTCGCGATCGTCGGCATCGATGACGGGCGCGGTAGCGGCGATGGCAGAACCGCCGCAAATCGACGAACCCACACCCACAAGCGTCGAGATCTTACCCGGCACGTTCATAACGCGGCAGAGCACAAAGGCGATGACAAGCGAGGTCGAGATCGTCGCCACGATAATCGGCAGCGACTGGGCGCCCTTGGACAGAATCTGGGAGAGGTTCATGCCAAAGCCAAGCAGGATAACCGCGTACTGCAAGACTTTTTTAGACGTATAGGTGACACCGGCGGCGAGCTGTTCGCGATGATTCTTGGGAAAGACGAGCGCCAGAACCATGCCGAAGAGGATGGCGAATACCGGCCCGCCGACCACCTCGATCTGCTTGCCGAGCAGCGTTGCGGGAATGGCGATGATCAGGCAGAACAAAACGCCCTTCCAGCGCTCGCGTACGATATTTGCCAGTTGCATATGGGATTCCTTCTTTCTATTTCACGTTTGCGACGGCTTATGATACGGCAACGTTGAGCACAATCCCGTACAAACGCAGGCAAAAATGTCGCAAAAGTTATCGGGCGGCGATTGAATTTCCACCGCAGAGAACTGATTCGCGGCATAATAAACAACTGACATATGAGTGTGGAAGAACGTTTGCGAGGCGCTATGGAAGAATCGATGCACATCGGCGAGCAAGAAACGAGCCTACAGGACCAGTCCTACCACACCATTCGACGCAAGATCGTCTATCTGGACTACAAACCGGGCGAAAAGCTGGGCGTCAAGCAGCTGTGCGACGACCTGGATATGGGGCGCACCCCTGTGCGCGAGGCACTGGTGCGTCTGGCGCAAGAGGGCCTGGTGCGCACCGTGCCCCAAAGCGGCACCTATGTCTCGCCCATCAACCTCACCCTTGCCGAGAGTGCCTGCTACATTCGCGAGCACCTGGAAAAACAGGTGATTGTAGAGTGCTGCGCGCGCGCCACCTCGGCAGGCGTCGAGCAGCTCGACCGGGCCATCGCGTTGCAGGAAAAGGCCATGGCCGAAGAGGATCGCATCGGCTTCTTTTTAAGCGACAACCTCATGCACCGCATAATCTTTAGCATCGCATGCCGTAGCACCGTGTGGTCGTGGCTCGAAGAGACCAATGCCGACCTGGAGCGCTTCCGCTGGCTGCGTGCCGCCACACAGACGCTCGACAATCAGGAGACTGTTAACGAGCATAAGCAAATCCGCCGCGCCATCGCCGGTCGCGACCCCATCGAGGCGAGCTTTTTGGTCAGCAAGCACCTGCATATGATGTTCCGCAACCAGACCGAGGTCCTGGACCAATATCCCAAGTACTTCGAGACCAGCAAGCTCCGCTAACCTGCCAAAAAGGGACAGGTTTATTTTGGCAGGTTTTATCTGGGCAAATGCAGAAAAGGCCCGGCTCCGCTGCAACGGAGCCGGGCCTCGGTCACTAGAACGGCGGAACAACAATTATTCGACCGTGACGCTTTTCGCCAGGTTGCGAGGTTGGTCAACGTCGCAACCGCGCAGGATGGCCACCTCGCGGGCGAGCAACTGCAGCGGAACGCTCGCCGTGATGGGGCTGAACACGTCGCGGACTGCCGGCACGCGGATGATGCAGTCGGCGATCTTGTTGATCTCCTCGTCGCCCTCAGTGGCAACGACGATGACCTTGGCGCCGCGCGCCTTGCACTCCATAAGGTTCGACACGGTCTTGTCGTAGGTGGCACTCTTGGTGGCCACGGCGATGACGGGGAAGCCCGGGTCGATCAGGGCAATGGGGCCGTGCTTCATCTCACCGGCGGCGTAGGCCTCGGCGTGCAGGTAGCTGACCTCTTTGAGCTTGAGCGCGCCCTCGTAGGAAATAGCGGCACCCATGCCGCGACCCACGAACAGTGCGGACTGCGCGTCCTTGCACAGCAGGGCGGCCTCATGCACGGCCTCGGTCTGGGTATCCAAAATCCACTGGATCTGCTCGGCCGTATCGGAAAGCTCGCGGAACAGCATGCGCGCCTGCTTGGTGGTCAGGCGGTACTTGACCTGCGCTAGCAGCAGGGCCAAAAGCGTAAGGCTCACGACCTGGCCGATGAAGCTCTTGGTCGAGGCGACCGCGATCTCCTTGTTGGCCTTGGTGTAGATGACGCCGTCGCTCTCACGCGCCACGGGGCTGCCCACCACGTTGGTGATGCCGAAGACCTTGGCACCCTTGATGCGCGCGTCGCGAATGGCGGCAAGGGTATCGGCCGTCTCGCCCGACTGGGACACGGCAACGACAAGCGTCGTCGGCGTAATGATGGGATTGCGGTAACGGAACTCGCTGGCCGCCTCCACCTCGGTGGGGATGCGAGCCCAGCCCTCAATGAGATTCTTGGCAATGAGGCCGGCGTGATAGCTGGTTCCGCAAGCGATCACGTAGACGCGGTCGATGTCGTTGAGCTCCTCGAGCGAAAGGCCCAGCTCGTCGATGTCGAGCTCGCCGGCCGGCGTCATACGACCGACTAGTGTGTCGCGCACGACGCGCGGCTGCTCGTGGATTTCCTTGAGCATAAAGTCGGGATAACCGCCCTTTTCTGCCATGTCCAGGTCCCAGTCGATGTGGGTGACCTTGGGCTCGATAACGTTGCCGGCCTCATCGGTGTACTCGACGCCTGCGGGCGTGAGCTTGGCAAACTGACCGTCCTCGAGCACCACGACATCGCGGGTGGCGTCGATGAGTGCGATGACGTCGGAAGCGACATAGGCGCCGGTCTCGCCTGCGCCGACCACAATCGGGGAATCCTTGCGGGCCACGGCGATCACGCCGGGCTCGTCAGCGCACACGGTGGCCAAGCCATAGGCGCCCACCACGTGGGTACAGGCCTCGCGTACGGAAGCCATCAGGTCGTGCGTCTCGGCATAGGCCTCTTCGATCAGATGCGCGAAGACCTCGGTATCGGTCTCGCTCTTAAAGTGATGGCCGCGGCCCTCCAGCTCTTCGCGCAGCTCGGCGAAGTTCTCGATGATGCCGTTGTGGACGATGGCGATACGACCGTCGCAGCTGGTGTGGGGGTGAGCGTTAACGACGGAGGGCTTGCCGTGGGTGGCCCAACGGGTGTGGCCGATACCGCAGGTAGCGTCGCTGTCGATGTTGGAAAGCTCGCTCTCCAGGCCCGCGACCTTGCCCACGCGGCGGATGACGTCGAGGTGCGCCGCGGCACCCTCGCCCACCTCGAGCGCGACGCCCGAGGAGTCATAGCCGCGATACTCCATACGCTTGAGGCCCGTGACCAGGATGTTCTTTGCAATATCAGAGCCGGTGTAGCCGACGATTCCGCACATAGGATAAATCCCTTCGTTCGCGTGACTGCAAGACGTCCACGCACAAGGGGCGCTGAGACGCATAACGTTCGAGTATTGTACTCACGCAGGCGCAAGCTGATATACCAGATGTGGTATCTCAACTTAGATACCACCCGATGCACACACGTCCAGCCGGTCCAAACCACCACAAAGGTGCCTGTCCCCTTTGTGGTGGTCGCGCTGGCAACGGCGTTTCCCCAGATAAAACCTGCCAAAATAAACCTGTCCCTTTTTGGTAGGTTTGGGATGCTACAATCTGGTTTGTACTTGAAACGCATCAAAGGGGCCGCTATGGCAAAGGTGAAAATCAGCGACGTCGCGCGCGAGGCCGGGGTTTCGCTGGGCACGGTTTCCAACGCGCTCAACCACCCCGAAAAGCTGCGTCCCGAGACCCTCAAGCTCATCAACGAGACCATCAATCGCTTGGGCTACCTGCCCAACCAAAGCGCTCGTCAGCTCGCGGGCGGCGCCACCAAGTCCTTTGGCCTGGTGCTCCCCCGTCTCGATCACGGCTTTTCGCTCCAAATCGCCAGCGGCGCCCACAACGAGGCCCGCAAGCACGGCTACGATCTGCTCATCGCCAATGCCGATAACGACGATATTCTCGAGGATCATTACCTGCGCTACTTTATGGGCACGCAGATGTCCGGCGTCATGGTTCAGCCCATGGCATCCCCCGACCGGCACCAGGCCATGACTAAAATGCCCGTGCCGATCGTCCATCTGGACGTCCATTGTTCAGAACCCGGTTACTACGTGGCCGCCGACAACGAGGCACAGGGGCGCATTATCGCCGAGCTCGCCATCGCCCGCGGCGCACGCCATATTGTCGTTGTGGGTCGAGCAGCATTCATGCAGCTCACTCTGCGCGTCCTTGGCATCCACAAGGCACTTGCCCTGCATCCCGATATCAAAATTGAGGTCATCGACGCCGGCGAATGGAATACCGCAGCCGACGGCTACAGTATCGGTGCCCAGATTGCCGAGCGCCCTGCTGACGAGCGCCCCGATTTTGTCATCGGTCTGACCGACGTATTAGCCTCGGGCGTTATCTCGGCGCTGACCGACAAGGGCATTTCCGTCCCCGGCCAGATTCTTGTTGCCGGCTGCGATGGCAACCCACTTGCCTGGAGCGGATCGGTCCCCCTCACCACGGTAGCACCACCGGGCTACGAGATCGGCCGCAAGGGCGTGCAGCTGCTCATGGAACAAATCGAGGATAAACCTGCCGCCAAGACCAAACGAGTCCGCATCGGCTCCGCCGCGCGTACCGTCACCACGGCCACGGCCACCGAGGACATTAACCGTCAGGAGCTCGTGCGCCCCTTCTTGCTCGAGCGTGTGAGCACCCAAAAGGCCGAGCAGCACCCGACGGGCCCATCCGCGGCCCCAATAACCGACATCAACCTGGGCGCCTACTTGTAACAAAAAACGCCGCAACGGAAACAGCCCCGCTGCGGCGTTTTTGCTGACCCCACGGGCCTTCCCCGTTTAGCCGGATCTGCGGCTACGGATATTTATGGAATGTAATCCATTTTTCATTAGCTTTTTTGTTAAAATAGATTCAATTCCATTTTTTAGAACAGTGCCTCCGCGCAGGCGCCGTTACCGTCACCGTCCTGCGAGATCGGGCGCGGGGCATGGCGACTCGCGTGCAAACGCTAGCGCACGGCCTTGACCGCGGCCGGCAGATCGAACAGCGTATCGAGCACAGCCTCGCAGCCATCCACCACGTCCTGCGGCAGTGGCACGATATCGGGAACGGCAAAGACGTGGCAGCCAGCCGTGATGCCCGAGACGCAGCCGTTGCGGGAATCCTCGACCACGGCGCACTCCTCGGGAGCAAAGCCCGCGCGCTCGCAGGCGAGCAGGTACATCTCGGGATCGGGCTTGCCGTGCGCGACGTCCTCGCCGCAGGTCACCATCTCAAACTTGTCAAAGAGGCCGACCATCTTAAGGTTGCGCTCGGCGGTAACATGGCGCGACGACGTCGCAAGACCCACGTGATAGCCCGCAGCCAGCAGCTCGTCCAGGCACTCGGCAGCGCCAGCCTTAAGCTCCAGATCGGTCTTGACCATCTCGTCGCGAATCTCCCTATGGCGACGATAGATTGCCTCAGCGGTTTCGCGGCTGCCGTAATGCCCATCAAGGATCTCCATGACATCGGGCAGCGTGCGACCGATAAACTGATGGATCAGCGCACCATCAATCGCGAATCCCAGCTCGGCCGCTCCCGCCTTCCACGCCTTGATACCCAAACGCTCGGTATCGACCAGCGTTCCGTCCATATCAAAAATAACAGCCTTGATCATATCGGTCCCCCATCGCTTCGCGCTGCTGTACTCCCGCAACTTTACCGCACTTGTAAACTTGTATATAACGTATATAGCATATTGCACTTTCGTTACATAGATAGAAGTCTTATGACAAGCGGCTCGGTAGGATTATAGTTTTCGACCGAGTACTCAACGGCAAGGATCGATTCATGCTTTCAGACACCACCGCACCTGCAGAGGGGCTTCAGGACAAACTCACAGCGCTCGAGCAGCTGCTTTTGGCATACGGACGCGTCGCCATCGGCTTTTCCGGTGGCGTCGACAGCAGCTTTCTGGCCGCGGTCTGCGCCCGCATCATGCCCACCAGTACGCTTCTCGTTCACCTCACCACGCCGTTCATCGGCACGCCCGAGCAGGCTTCGTTTGAGCGGGCGGTTGACGGGCAGGCCGATGAGGGGCCGCATTTTAAGCTCCCCGTGCTCAACCTCTCGGTCGATCAGCTGCAGCTCCCCCAGGTAGCCTGCAACGACGCCGACCGCTGCTACCACTGCAAGCGCGCCGGCTTTACCGCCATCGTCAACCACGCCAAGTCGCTGGGCTTTCCCACCGTCATCGACGGCAGCAACGCAAGCGACCGCGGCGACTACCGCCCCGGCATGCGCGCCGCCCAGGAGCTCGGCGTGCGCTCGCCGCTTATGGAGGTCGGCTTTACCAAGGACGAGGAACGCGAGTTGCTGCGCGCCTGGGGATACCCCGTCTGGAACCTGCCGGCAGGAGCCTGCCTGGCCACGCGCGTCCCCACGGGCGAGGAGCTCACACGCGAGAAGGTCGATGTAATCCGCGCCTGCGAGGATTACCTGCATGATCTTGACCTGGCTCAGGTCCGCGCACGCCTGGTCGGCGGCTGCATGCATATCGAGGCCGCGCCGGCAGACGTCGCCAAGATCGCCGCCCTCAGCGGTGCCGCCGTCGACGCCGAAGGCAAGACCCCGCTGCCCGCCGCCATCGAGTCCACGCTGCGCGAGCTGGGCTGCGGCCATATCTCCCCCGAGGTCACCCCCTACATCCACGGCAACATGAACCAGTAACCTACCAAAAAGGGACGGGTTTATTTTGGCAGGTTTTATCTGGGGAAACGCAGACAGGGCCGCGACGCCTATAGCGTCGCGGCCCTTTTCCTTGGAGAAGGATCGATTAATGGAACGGAGAGCCCGTTCTAGCCCTCGAGCCCGGCGTTGATGAGCTCGGCAATCTCGACAGGATCGGTGCTTTCGCGCACCCTGTCACGGAAGCCAGCATCCATCAGCATCACGGCAGCCTTGGAGAGCAGACGCAGGTGCGTGGTTCCCGCTTCGCCGGCGGGCACGTACAGCGCGAGCGCCACATCGACGGGCACGCCATCAAAGCTCGGCCACTCAACAGGCTCGGACAGCTTGAGCACGGCCACGCCCGGCGTATGGATCGCATCGCTCTTGGCATGCGGAACGGCAAAACCGGCGACGAGGCCAGTCTCGGCCTCGTTTTCGCGAGCAATAAAAGCCGCCTCTACAGCAGACGCGTCATCGGCAAAACCAAGCTCAACAGCCTGCTCGGACAGATAATGCAGCGCGTCCTCGCGCGAGGCGGCGGCGTGGCCAATCGTCACTTGGTTGGCAGATACAAACCCCATGGAAAGCCTTCCTTACAACACGGACCTGACCGCAGCTTCGATGCCGTCGGCGTCCAAACCGTACTTATGCAGCAAATCGACCGCAGGGCCGGACTCGCCGTACACATCGCGCACGCCGACGCGACGCATCGGCACTGGATGCTGCTCCGCGAGCACCGAGGCAACGGCCTCGCCAAGACCACCGATAATCGAATGCTCCTCGGCGGTGACCACGCGACCGGTCTTCTTGGCGCTGGCAACCACCAAACGCTCATCGAGCGGTTTGATCGTATGCATGTTGATGACCTCAGCATCGATGCCGTCGGCAGCGAGCGCCTCGGCAGCAGCGAGTGCCTCAGCGACCATGAGACCGCACGCGACGATCGTGACATCAGAGCCCTCCCGTACAACAACACCGCGGCCGATCTTGAACTCGTAGTCCTCGTGATCGTTGATGACCGGTGTTGCCAGGCGGCCGAAGCGCATGTAGACCGGCCCCTCAAACTCATAGGCGGCGCGCACACAGGCGCGGGCCTCGACATCGTCGGCGGGAACGACCACCGTCATACCCGGAATCGTACGCATGAGTGCGATATCCTCGCAGCACTGGTGCGTGGCGCCGTCCTCGCCCACCGAAATGCCGGCATGGGTGGCGCCAATCTTGACGTTGAGGTGCGGGTAGCCAATGGAATTGCGGACCTGCTCGTAGGCGCGACCGGCGGCAAACATCGCAAAGGTGCTCGCAAAAGCAACGCGGCCCGTGGTCGCGATGCCGGCGGCAAGACCCATCAGGTTGCTCTCGGCGATGCCGGCATCGTAAAAGCGCTCAGGATGGGCAGTCTTAAACTTACCCGTCTGCGTAGCGGCAGCCAGGTCGGCATCGAGCACTACAAAGTCATCGTGCTCATTGCCCAGCTCGACGAGTGCCTCGCCGTAGCTTACGCGCGTGGCGACTTTTTTGACCTCTGCCATTAGAGTTCCTCTCCTGCTGCCGCGAGCTCGGCCATGGCCTGCTCAAACTGCTCGTCATTGGGCGCCTTGCCATGCCAGCCAACCTGGTTCTCCATAAAGGAGACGCCTTTGCCCTTCACCGTCTCGGCGATGATAGCGACGGGCGCGCCGGTCACCTCGCGAGCTTCGGCGAAAGCCGCCTCAATCTGCGCCATGTCGTTGCCATCGGCTAGCTCTATCACATGCCACTTAAAGGCGCGGAACTTGTCGGCAAGCGGCATGGCCGAGTTGACTTCATCGATCGTGCCGTCAATCTGCAAGCCGTTGTGGTCGACGACGGCAACAAGATTGTCGAGCGCATGGTTGTCGGCAAACATAGCCGCCTCCCACACCTGGCCTTCCTCGCACTCACCGTCGCCCAGCAACGTGTAGACACGGTAGCTGTCGCCCCAGTGCTTAGCGGCAAGCGCCATTCCA
This sequence comes from Collinsella sp. TF12-2AT, assembly GCF_003436735.1. Taxonomy (NCBI): domain Bacteria; kingdom Bacillati; phylum Actinomycetota; class Coriobacteriia; order Coriobacteriales; family Coriobacteriaceae; genus Collinsella; species Collinsella sp. TF12-2AT. The sequence continues at coordinate 114,060 of NZ_QSQK01000005.1, forward strand.
ACTGCAGCAGAGATGCCCTGACCGAGCGAGCCGGTGGACATATCGATGCCTGGGGTATCGTTCATGTTGGGATGGCCCTGCAGTCGGCTGCCAATATGGCGGAGCGTCTCGAGCTCTTCGACGGGAAAATAGCCGCGATTTGCCAACACCGAATACAGGCCCGGCGCCGCGTGACCCTTGGAGAGCACAAAGCGGTCGCGATCGGCCTTGTGAGGGTCGGCAGGATCGATATTCATTTCCTCAAAGTACAGATACGTCATGATGTCGGCTGCACCGAGCGATCCACCCGGATGTCCCGACTTGGCCGCGTGAACCGCAGTCACGACACCCTTCCTGACCTCATTGGCGACCTTCGCCAGCTCCTGGTTGGTCATACGAATTCCTCTCTTGAGAACAACCCCGGCACCGGATGGCGCGATGCCGAGGGCAACCCGGTCGTTAAGCCTGAGCGACGACCTTCTGCCAGTCAGCCTCAAAAGAGGCGAGGCCCTGGTCGGTCAGCGGGTGATGCAGGCACTTCTTGAGAGCGGCCATGGGCACGGTCGCGATGTCGGCACCAAGAAGAGCCGCCTGGGTCACGTGGTTGGGCGTGCGGACCGAAGCGGTGATGATCTCGACGGTGTCGTCGACGTTCTTGCCGGTCCAGTCATAGTTCTTGATGCATGTCACGACATTGTCGAGCTGCGAGATGCCGTCCTCGGCGATGTCGTCAAAGCGGCCGACAAACGGGCTGATGTAGCGGGCACCGGCGTTGGCGGCCATGAGGGCCTGCGTCGGCGAGAAAACAAGCGTCATGTTGACGCGCACGCCCGCATCGGCCAGGGCGCGGCAGGCGGCGAGGCCGGCCTCGCACACGGGAAGCTTGACCACGATGTTGGGAGCCAGGGCGGCAAGACGCTTGCCCTCCTCGATCATGCCCTCGGCAGTGGTCGCGGTGGACTCAGCAGACACGGGCAGGCCCTCGCAGAGCTCGGCAATCTTGAGCATATGGGGCTCAAAGTCGGCGAGCTTGCCGCCGGTCTTGGCGTACAGGGACGGGTTGGTGGTGACGCCGGCAAGGCAGCCCCAGCTCTTGGCCTCGGCGATCTCGTCAAGGTTGGCGGTATCGATAAAGAACTTCATGGTGCAAACTCCTTCTAAGGAATCCAAAACTCAAAAAATAGGACAAAGGGGATGTCCCTTTGTCCTATGTGCCGGGCCTGCAGCTGGGACATGCCCCAGGCCCGGCGTCGTGTAGGAAAAGCTACTTAGAGAGCCTTCTCGATGCGGCTCGTGACGCCCTTGAGGTTAAGACCGACGACGTACTGCTTGATCGGGCGCTTGATGTGCTCGATCACAAAGCGCTTGCCGTCAATGTCCTGGGCAGCGAGGTTGCGATAGAGCTTCTCGACCTGCCCCTTGACCTCGGGATCGTTGAACGCGTAGTGGCCGGAGACATCCAGAATCTTCAGGCTGAGCTCGTCGTCGGCCAGAATGTCGTCAACCTGCAGGTTGACATCGTCGCCGGTCATCCACTTGCGCCAGCGCTCGGTCTTGATGGCCTTGACCAGCAGCGTGTGATACAGATCGGAGGGATCGTCGCACAGGCCGTTGTCGACCAGAATCTGCTCGGTAGCGCAGAGCTTGAGGTAAGCGCGGGTCTCCTCGGTGCCGTACTGAGGGGCGACATTGGAAGCGGTCACGTGTGCCGGGATGTGCTCGAGCAGCGTCGCGTCGTCCAGGTAGTCGGCGTTGTGCTCCTTCAGGCCCACGCCGTAGCGCTTGGCCATGTCGGCGAGCTCGCGGGCATTCTTAAAGTTGTAATGACCGACCTGCTCGGTCCAACGGGTGAGCGTACCGGTCTGGCCGACGATAAAGGTGGGCATGGGGCAGCCGCGCTTCTCGAGCTCGGGCTGCAGCTGAGAAATGAACTCCTCGTACTTGTCGGTGGAGGTCAGGCCGCCATTGGTCTCCTCGGTACCGACCTCATAGGCAACCTCGGGCAGGTTATGCTCGCGACGGTACTGCTCAAGATAGTCGATAAGATCGATCGTGCGGCGAAGCACCACGTCGAGCGGAATAACCTTGCCGATCTGATAGGGGTCCTTGGTGGGGTCGACCATCAGCAGGTCAAAGCCTGCCTCCATGTCGGCGACAAAGGACTTGCGGGCGAGCTCCATGGCCTCGTCCTCGGGCAGGTGGGCGTTACGCTCCTCGTCGCGCTGCCACGGACCGCCGTGATCGCGGCACAGGTAGTACGGACCGGTATAGCCCACCTCGTCGGCAACCTTCTTAATGTCGGCGGCAAAGCGCGTCTGGTCCCAACCGTTGACGTAGCCGGCGCCCATCTCGTCCATATCGACCTGGTTGCGGCTAGCGATAAACATGGGCGGGAAATCCTCGTCCTTGGCAAGCTCGAACACGGCCTGAATCAGGTTGGGGCTCATGGGGCCAATGCCGACCATGGTTGCGTGATCGCCGCTGTCCTGCAGCTTGAGCATGCCCTGAACGGCCTGGCGGATGGTGAGGTTGGACATTTTGTTCTCCTTCTCCAGAGGATTTTTGACAAAAGTTCCCTGGGACCCAGATGTGGGCCCTATCAGTGCGGATGGATTTTGTTGTGTAGGGGCGGTTGTGCGGAGTCAAATCCATCCCCCCGCACAACCGGAGTCCTTAAAGGTTTACTTGGCCTGCTTATCGAGCGTGGGCTTCATGGCAATCAGGATTGCAGCGGCGACCAAGGAGCCAATCACGATGTCCAGGCAGAACAGCGCGACGTTGTTGGTGGCCAGGGCGACAATAAAGCCACCATGCGGAACATAGCAGTCGATGCCCTGGAAGGCGGCAAGCGCCGCGCCCACGGCAGAGCCGATGCAAATGCCGGGCAGGGTGTGGCCAAGATCCTTGACCGCGAAGGGAATAGCGCCCTCGGTAATACCGATGCAGCCCATGAACAGCGCAGAGATGCCCATCTGACGGTCAGCGTCATCGAACTTGTTCTTGGCGATGAGCGCAGCGAGGCCGCAAGCAATCGGGGGAATGGCGACGGCGACGCGGAACATACCGTTGGGGCCGTAGATGCCGGAGGCCATGATGGCCATGATGGCCATGGTAAAGGTCGAAGCGGTCTTGTTGATGGGGCCACCCATATCGAAAGCGGTCATAACGCCAATGACCAGGCCCAGGACGACGGCGGAGCCGCCCTGCAGGCTGCCGAGCACGCTGGTGAGCCAATCCATCACAAAGCCAAGCGGCGTGGCCAGGATGTAGATGTAAGCCATGCCCAGGACGAGCGAGGTCAGAATCGGGATGATCAGAATGGGCATGATGGTCTGGATGGTGTTGTTGACCTTCCAGGTCTTCATCCAGCGGACAAAGTAACCGCAGATGACAGCCATGATCATGGCGCCCAAGAAGCCGGTCGAAACGCTGTTGCCGCTCGGGGTGACGACGGCGTTGTTAACCAAGTAGCCCAGGACGAAGCCGGGGGCAAGTGCGGGCTTACCGGCCATCGAGTAGGCGATGTATGCCGCAAGCACCGGAATCATCATAGAGATGCCGGCCATGCCGATAGTGTTAAGGCTCACCATCAACGGGTTGGTGACCTCCATGCCGCTAGCACCGGCAGTACCGGATGCCAACGAGAAGGCGAGGAACACGCCACCGATAACGACGATGGGGATAAAATAGGAAACGCCGGTATTGAATGCATTGAGCAGCGTCTTGCCAGGGTCGGCAAAGATGGACTGCTTGGACGCCGGTGTCGGGGCCTGCGGGGCAGCGGAGACGGCCTTCTTCTCTGCCTTGGCCTCGGCCTTGGACGCGTCAACGGCACCGCCCGTCGCCTTGATGATCTCGACAGCCTGGTCGATAATCTTTACCGGATCGGCGATTACATCCGAGGTGCCGACCTTGAGGAACTTGCCCTCGGCCATCTTTTGCTCAAAACGGTCCTCGTTCTCGACACCCACGTCGACGGACCAGAGCACCAGGTCGGCGGAATCAACGTCTTCCTGCGTGAGCTCATTCTCGATACCCAGACCACCCTGAGCCTCGACTTTGCACTCGATGCCACGAGCGGCGCATTCATCCTGAATCGCCTTCTGGGCCATATACGTGTGGGCGATACCCACGGTACAGGCGGCAACGCCTACGATCTTCATTGCTTCCCTCTTTTCATAGAGTTGCGTGCGCAAGACACCGTTTGCGGAGGCCTCCGGAGCATCCCCTGCCGTTTGGACTTGCTGTCTTTTCGACAAGACCAATATAGGTGCTCGTTTTTCTTAATGCCAGTTTATTTCGGTAAACGCGAGGTCAGAGCGTTGGTTACGCTATTTAGTTATGCGTTTAACTAAAAATGAATCCTGCGATTTTACCCTCGATTTCAAAAGTCAAGAAGTATTTGATTTTCTCGGTAGACGGCAGATGCGCATGCCGGTCACAAATTTCGACCCCACCCATATACCGCATTTGTTGCATACTCATATGAAAGGAAAAAGTCGCTCACCAAAGCGCATCCCTCACCAAGACTCAAAGTCATCATGTTGGAAAATGCTCATCTGTCGGAAGGAGTCGCTGTGGCAAAACAGCGCGTTACGATCGCAGACGTCGCTCGAGAGGCGGGAACCTCGACGGCAAGCGTCTCGTATTACCTCAACGACAAACGAGAAAAGCTTAGCGAGAAGACGCAGGCAAAGATTGCGCGCGTCATCAAGGAACTCGGATACGTTCCCAACGCCCAAGCGCAAACGCTCACCGGCAAGCAAACCCACGTCATCGCCATCATCATCTTGGATAACACCAACAAATGGGCAGGCCTCGTCCTCAACGGCATGGAGCAGGTCATGCTCCCCGCGGGCTACCAGACGGTCGTTTGCACGAGCAACTTTAATCCCGAGACCGAGCTCATGTATGTCGACAAAATGCTCTCACTGGGCGTCGATGGTTTTATCATCCAGCCCACGGCAAATTTCAAGGCAGTCCACGACCGCATCAAGCGCGCCGACAAGCCCGTCGTCTTTTTTGACGCGGCCATCTACAGCCCAGGCACCAGCTGGATCAAAACCAACCTCTACGACGGCGTGTACAATGCCACGCAGGCGCTTCTCGACGCCGGCTACGAAGACTTCTTTTCCATCGCCGCCAACATGACCGAAATGCGCACTCGCATGGAACGTTTTCAGGGATATGCCGAGGCATTGGCCGCGAATGGGCAGCTCTACAAAGCCATCCCCATCGATCACAACAAGCCGTCAATCAACGAGCTTACCGAATACTTTAAATACAAGTTCAACCCCGCCAAGCGCACGCTCATCTTCGTACAAAACCAATGGGCGCTTCCCCGTGTCTACAAGGCCCTCCAACCCATGGCCCATCTACTTCCGCAGCAAATAGGTCTTTTGGGACTCAACTGCGAAGACTGGACCAACCTCACCACGCCGACCGTCTCCACGATCATCGAGCCCGTCGACCAGGAAGGCAGGAAGGCGGCCGAGATGCTGCTCGCCTTGCTTGATGGCAGCAGCCAACCCGGCGAGCAGCGCATTCTCGAGTGCAAGCTCAACTGGCTCGACTCCACCTCGATCTAGCCATACGTCAAATATGAAGCAAATGAACCAGTAGCGTTTGTCCCAAATCTTAAGTATTTGTTCGACAGAACGGCCTCTGCCGGCTCCTGCTAGACTGGTAGATTCCCAACCGTCCATCCAGGAGCCTCAATGTCGCGCAAGTCCGCCTACAAGCAAGCACTTTCCATCGGCACCGCCGTGGTGCTGGGGTTTGCGCTGTTTACGGGATCGCTCGATGGGGCGCCCAAGTTGCTGTCGCCGCAAAGTGATGAGCAGGCGGCGGCCCTGGCCGAGAAGCAAAACGAGAGTCCCAGCCGCACCGACGACGAGGCGGACTTGGTCGCCCGGCTCGAATCGGGAACAGCGAGCTCCGAGGACTCCGGCAATGGCTCCGAATCCGCCACGACCAACGGCAACGTTGCCGAGGACAGCTCCACTACCCCCATCGACGAGGTCGAAAACCCCGATCTCGACCGCGCCCGCGGCGTATATCTCAGCAGCATTCCCGACTACGCCGGCAACCCCTACGTTGCCCTTCGCACCGACAGCACGCACCCGCTCGGCACACCATCATTCACGCTCGATGAATACGAGCGCGCTACAGAAGAGGGCTGCTTTAAGAAATTCTCCAAGCTCGACAGCCTGGGCCGCACCCGCAAAGCGCTCGCCTGCGTGGGCCCCGAATCACTCGGTCAAGGCGAGCGCGGCGATATCTCGCGTATCCATCCCGCTGGATGGCGTCAGCAGCGCTACGACTTTATTCCGGGCCAGAGCCTCTACAACCGCTGCCACCTTATCGCCTGGTCGCTCTGCGGCGAAAACGCCAACCGTAAGAATCTCCTCACCGGCACGCGCTATCTCAACGAGACGGGCATGCTACCGTTTGAAGAGCAGATTCTCAACTATATTCGCGATACGGGCAACCATGTGCTCTACCGCGTCACGCCCATGTATAACGAAGAGGAACTTGTCTGCCGTGGCGTGCGCCTCGAGGCGCAATCGGTCGAGGACCACGGCAAGACCCTCTGCTTCCACGTATATTGCTACAACCTGCAGCCGCACGTGCAGATCGACTACGCCACCGGCCGCAATCAGGCCTCGGGGGACTAGGGCCGACCAAGCTGCTCCAAAACCTAACGTGATCCGTTTTTCTCCGCCCCCCTAGGGATCAAAAAGGGCCGCCCTGGATTGCCCAGAGCGGCCCTTGCATCGGCACGTATGTTACAGGCAACGCCACACGCTACTTGGCGCGGCCCTCCTCATAGCGCTCGACCAGCTTGGCCTGAACGTCATAGGGCACCTGCTCGTAGCCGGCGGGCTTCATGGTAAAGTCGCCCGTGCCGCGCGTGATAGAGCGCAGACGCGTCGAGTAATCCGTCAGCTCGGCGAGAGGCGCCTGGGCAATGACCACGGTATCGCCGCGCTCATCGGTCTCCATGCCCGTCACGCGACCGCGCGATGCCGAGATGTCGCCCATCACGGCGCCGGCGTAGCTCTCGGGGATCGTCACCGTGATTTCCTCGATAGGCTCCAGCACCACCGGGTCGGCATCGGCGCATGCCTTGCGCAGGCCGATGCGGGCCGCCGCGCGGAACGCCATCTCGTTGGAGTCGACGCTGTGATACGAGCCGTCGTACACAGCCACGCGAATGCCCGTGAGCGGGTAGCCGGCAATAATACCGTCCTTCATGGTCTCCTGGACACCCTTGTCCACGGCGGGGATCAGCGAGCGCGGAATACGGCCACCTACAACCTCGTCCACAAACTCATAGCCATCGCTCGTGCCGTCGGGCCCAATGAGCGGCTCAACACGCAGCCAGCAGTCGCCATACTGGCCGGCACCGCCAGTCTGCTTCTTGTGGCGGCCCTGGGCGCTCGCCGTGCGGCGGATGGTCTCGCGATACGGAATGCGGATCGGCACGCTCTTGGCGGCGACCTTGGTGCGGTCCTCCAGACGGTTGAGCAGCACCGAAACCTGTGCCTCACCAACGGCGGAGATAATGGTCTGGCCAGTCTCCTCGTCGCGGTCGATGCTCATGGTCGGGTCTGCCTTGCAGGCCTTCTCGATAAACGTGTAGAGCTTCTCTTCGTCACCGCGGTTCTCGGCCTCTATGGCAATGCGGTACTGCGAGTTGGGGAACTTAAACGCCGCCGCCTCGACCTTACCGGTAATGGAGAGCGTGTCACCCGTCTCTGCCGCCAACTTGGGCGCCACGATAATGTCGCCAGCATAGGCGTGACCGACCTCGGTCATGTCGCGGCCGCACATCACATACAGGTGAGCCAGACGATCGCTCTTGCGGGTACGCGCGTTGACCAGCTCAAGGCCCGGCTCAAGCGTGCCCGTCAGTACCTTGATAAAGCTGATGCGACCCTGCTGCGGATCGGCCAGCGTCTTAAACACAAACGCCACCGGACGGTCATCGTCACTCGAGATCTTAAGCGAATCACCGTCGATGAGCGGCATCTCGCCGTAGTCGGTCGGCGCCGGGAAGTACGTGGCGATGTCGTCCATCAGCGAGTTGACGCCCTGCTCCTTAATGCAATCGCCCGCAAAGACCGGCACAAAGATGCGCTCGGCGATCGCCTTAGACAGCAGGCCTTCAAGCTCCTCCTGCGTCAGCGTCTCCTCGCCTTCCAGGTATTTCATCATCAGCTCGTCGTCAGCCTCGGCCACCAGCTCGCACAGATGGTCATGGGCCTCCTCGGCCTGGGCACGATACTCCTCGGGAATCTCCGACTCAACGGCCTCGGCGCCGTTGCAGTGGCGCGCCTTCATGCGCACCAGGTCGATGATGCCGTCAAAGTCCTCGCCCTCGCCCCAGGGAAGGGTCACGGCGCCCAGTCGTGTACCAAAGCGCTCCTGCAGCAGGTCCATTGTGGTCGCAAAGCTGGCCTCGGAGCGCGACAGGCGGTTTACGAACACCGCACGCGCCAGACGCAGGTCCTCGGCGGCATACCAGAGCTTAACCGTCGTAGGCTGCGGGCCGGCCTCGGCGTCGACCACAAACAGAGCCGTCTCGCAGACGCTCATCGCGGCAAAGGCGTCGCCGATAAAATCGGGGTAGCACGGGGCATCGAGCACATTGATGCGCGCGCCCTTCCAGTCGATCGGCGCGATGGTCGTCGAGATGGAAAACGCACGCTTGACCTCTTCGGGGTCATAGTCGAGCGTGGGCTTGGTGCCGTCGTGGCCGCCCAGGCGGGCGGTCTTGCCGGAAAGGTGGAGCATGGCCTCGGCGAGTGAAGTCTTGCCCACCCCGCCTTGGCCTACGAGCACCACGTTCCTTACGTTACCGGTCTTGGGAGCACCCATGATGACCTCCTTGCAGGGCCGCGCGCAATGCGCGACGCCAACGGGGAGAGTTCGCGGTCGGTGCCGTCCCGGGAGCAGCATGGTCGGCAGCCGAGCCGACTCACCCTCCAAATGTCCTATGCCACCACCCTACCCTCACGGACGGCTGTCCATGCATACCTTTCGGCACACGTATGAATACAGGCGGCGAGAGGAAGAGACAAGCTTGTGGGGCAATTATTGAACCCCGTCGATGTAAACAAAAAGCCGCCACAGACCGTAAGACCTGTGGCGGCTTCGCCTCAATTAATAGTTGAGTAAATACCTGAGTCTATCCCTCGATACGGCTCAAGAACTCACGCGTGCGCTGCTCGCGCGGATGGTCGATAACCTGCTCGGCAGATCCCTCCTCGACAATGCGACCGCCGTCCATAAAGACCACGCGGTCGGCAACATCGCGCGCAAATTGCATCGCGTGGGTCACGATTACCATCGTCATATTCTGCGCCGCCAGGTCCTTAATGACACGCAGCACCTCGGCCGTCAGCTCGGGATCGAGTGCCGAGGTCGGCTCGTCAAAGAATAAGATTTCCGGATCGAGCGCCAGGGCGCGGGCAATACTCACGCGCTGCTGCTGACCGCCCGAAAGCTCACACGGCACCTTGTTCTCGTTGCCCGTAAGCCCCATCTGCGCGATCAACTCACGCGCACGCGCCTCCGCCTGCTCGCGCGGGCGCTTAAGCACGCGGATCGGCGCGTCGATGATGTTTTTCATCACCGTATAGTGCGGGAACAGATTGTAGTTCTGGAACACCAGACCAAACCGCGAGCGCGCCTGTTTGGGCACGTCGCCTTTCGCATAGACCGCACCCGGCCCCGCGTCCGTCGCAACGGCAAGGTCGCCAAACGAGAGAGAGCCTCCGTCGAGTGTCTCGAGCAGCGTGGCACACCGCAGCAGCGTGGACTTGCCGCCACCCGAAGGCCCGATAATCGCCACGACCTCGCCACGCTTCACCTCAAGCGAGATATCCTTGAGCACCTCATTGCCGCCAAACGCCTTACGAGCGCTTTCGATTTTCATCACTGAGTTAGTCATGATAATAGTCCAGCTTCTTTTCGGCGGCGCCCAGCAGCATCTCGACCACAAAGTTAAAGACCCAGTAAATCAGCGCCGCGATCGCAAACGGCACCATACTCACTTGCGAGGCAACCAGCGCCTTGGCCGTCGAGAACATCTCCCCCACGCCGATGGCAAACGCCAGCGATGTGTCCTTGACCAGCGTGATGATCTCGTTGCCCATCGCCGGCAAAATGCGTTTGGCAACTTGCGGCATCACGATGTATAAAAATGTCTGCAGACGCGAGTAGCCCAGCACCTCGGCGGCCTCATATTGACCACGCGGAATCGACTGCAGGCCCGAGCGATAGATCTCGGCAAAGTAGCCGGCGTAGTTGATGATGAACGCCACAACGCACGCCGTCCACTTGGAATCGGGCGTGAGCGAGATGCCGAACACGTAGTACGGGGCGAAGTAGATGGCAAACATCTGTAGCATGAGCGGCGTGCCGCGCATGACCGAAATATAGATGCGCGCGATCCAGCGAAGCGGCGCAATTTTGCTCATGCGCATAAACACCACGGGAATTCCCAGCGGAATCGACCCGAGCAACGTCAGCACAAACAGCTGCAAGCTGACCAAGAATCCCTGGCCAAGCATCTGCATCATGACCTGAATAGACAACCCAAGCTCTCTTTCACAGTAACGGAACAGCGAACCCAATGCTAAAGCGGGTTTTCCAGGTGCCCGAGTTTGCCGTGAAAGAGGAGCGCCGCGTACTAAATGTACGCAAGCGACGGTTTGAACGGCAAAATCGGGTGCCTGGGAAAGCCGCTATTTGAGCACCCAGTTGTCGAAGGAAAGACCATAGCTTGAATACTTATCGCACAGGTCCTTGACCGTGCCGCCCTCGTAGAGCGCCTTGAGTGACTCGGTTATAGCATCGGCCGACTTGGTGTCGCCCTTCTTAAAGCCGACGGCGTAGTGCTCGCTGGACAGCGGCTTGTCGAGCTGCGTATAGGCATCGGGCTTGGCGGCCAGCTGATACTGAGCGATCGAGAGGTCACAGGCAACGGCATCGACCGCACCACTCTCGAGCTGCATAAACGCCGTGTTGTACTCACCGATGGTATCGAGCGTGGCAAACGTCGCGGCCAGATCCTTCTGGTCGCCCTCGAGCACATCCTGCGCAGCGGAATCAGTCTGGGTAATCACGGTCTTGCCGGCAAGATCGTCCCAGCTCTTGATACCCGCGTCCTTCTTGACCACCAACACCTGCTCGTTGAGCATATACGGCTCGGAGAACGTGTAGTCGTCCTCGCGGCCCTCCATGGTAAAGCCGTTCCAGATGCAGTTGATGGCGCCGGAGTTGAGCAGCGTGTCCTTGGCATCCCAATCGATGGCCTCGTAATCGACATCCCAGCCCTGCTTATCGGCAACGGCCTTGGCAAGGTCAAGGTCAAAGCCCGTGTACTCGCCGTCATCGCCCACAAAGCCGTACGGAGGGTAGGACTTGTCAAAGCCCACCACGAGCTTCTTGGACTCCGCGGCGCCCTTCACATCCTTGGCCGCGGCAGAACCAGCAGCGGAGCCCTTGCCAGCACCACCGCTGCAGCCGACAAGACCAAGGCCAAGCACCGTGGCGAGCGAGCCGGCTAGACCAACAAACTGACGACGAGACATATCGGTATTCATGGTATTCCCCCTCGATAGCACTTTAGTTAGGTAAAGTGAGTCATGTAACGTTCAGAATCATACACTTTAGTGAGATGGAGTACAAGGGAGGGCTTGCCCGGCGCGGGCGGGGAGCGGCGCGTAATTAAGTTTCCTGCTCTACAGTCCTGCGCAAGACGGAAAGCACGCATGGAGCACTAGGTTGGAGCACCCGGCTGGGTGGCGCCCGGCCGGGAGACAACGTGCTCGGAACCTTAAATAGCCTCCTCTCCAAACGGGCACGTTGAATGCACGGTACAATTGCTTCGGACTTTTCTTTTATTTAATAGTGGGGTTAATTCATGGCAGAATCTCGTGCGGAGCGTAAGGCTCGTCGTGCTTTGATCGAGGCGGCTGAGGGGTCGGAGGAGAAAAAATCTTCTAAGAAATCCAAGTCGTCTCAGGATGCGAAGGGTAAGTCGGCGAAGGGCAAGGTTAAGACCAAGCGTTCTGGCTCTCGTCAGGGCGGGGATAAGGCGCCTCACGTTCGTTCCAAAAGCTTGCGCAAGGATTCGGCTCAGCCTGCGCGTAAGGCCGTGGATCCCAAGTCTCCCTGTTCGATCATGAAAGCTTGTGGTGGGTGTACGGCACTCAATCGTCCTTATAAGAAGCAGTTGGCGGCCAAGCAGGCTGCTATGGAGGAGCTGTTTGCTGAGCTCTGCGAGCGCGAGGGCATTAGCGTCGACCCCATTCGCGGTATGGGAGTCACCCTGGGAGACCCGGGCAAATATCCTGCGCCGCGTGGTTTTCGTCATAAGGCTGCCACTCCGTTTGCTCCCGGCAAAGAGGGCGCTGTCCGCTGCGGCTTTTTTGAACGTGGGACACACAGAATCGTTGCTGTTCCTGAATGCCCTGTCGAGGCGCCGGGCGCTCGTCAGATTCTCAACGGCATCGCTCGCGAGGCCGAACGTCTGCATATTCCCGCCTTTAACGAAGACAAGCATCTGGGGCTGCTTCGCTATGCCGTCGTTCGCTGCGGCTGGCGCACCGACCAGATTATGGTCACCCTCGTGACCGCTCAACGCGACCTGCCGCATGCGCAGGAGTTCTTTGAAGCCGTCGCGGCGCTTGATCCGCATATCGTCACCGTCGCCCAAAACATCAACGGACGCCCCGGCAACGCCATTCTAGGCGAGGAGACCCGCATCGTGCATGGCGCTGAGTGCATGCGCGACCAGCTGCTCGGTTGCGAATTCGATATCTCCCCCACCGCGTTCTATCAGACCAATCCGCAGCAGACCGAGCTGCTCTATCAGCTCGCGATTGACGGCATGGGCCTGCAGCAGGGCGACATTCTCATGGACGCTTACTGCGGCAGCGGCACCATCGGTCTGTGTGCCGCGAAGGATGCCCAGGACAGAGGTATCGGCATTATGCTGCTCGGCGTGGAGCGCAACCCGGCGGGCATTGCCGACGCACGTCGCAATGCCGAGCTCAACGGCCTCACCCGCAGCGCTTGGTTTATGGCCGACGACGCCACCGATTACATCCTGGACGCCGCCGATAACAACGAGCGCGTTGACGTTCTCTCCATCGACCCGCCGCGCGCCGGCTCCACGCCCGAGTTTCTTGAGGCCGCCTGCGCACTTAAGCCGCGCCGTATCACCTATATCAGCTGCAATCCCGTGACCCAAGAGCGCGACCTGCACCAGCTCCTCGACGGAGGTTATCGCCTGCTCAAGATCACGCCCGTCGACATGTTCCCCCATACCGACCACACCGAAACCGTAGCGGTCCTCGAGCGCCGCTAATCCACCCCGGTAGATTTTCGGGACAAGAAAGGGGGCGGCCCGTCTGGACCGCCCCCTTCGCTTGGTTTATGAACTCCGCTACATCCCCTTGCGCAGGTCACACACGCCGGCTGCCGCCATCTCGCGCAGCAGCGTCTCGCGGTCGCGCGTCACGATCAAATCCAGCGGGAAGTGAATCTCGTCAAGCATCTTGCGCGCGTGATCGAGTTTGCCAATGGCCATGCCAATGTGGGCATCGGTCGACACGCCAATACCCACGCCCAGCTCGGCGCAGCGCTCGGCGATCTTGCGGCATACGGCCCAATGCTCAGTGTCGACACCGTGTTCAAGACTATGGTTGTTGATCTCGATAATCTTGTGCTTGGCCTTGGCCGCCAACAGCACCTCATCGATATCGAACGGCACGCCCGAGCGCCCCGTATGCCCCAGCATGAACACCTTGGGGTGATCCAGGGCATTGATGTACATCTCGGTTGTCTGGGCGAGCGTCGCGCCTTCGGCAAACTGCGGGTTATGCACGCTTGCCACCAAATAATCCAAATTACGCGTCACCAAATCGAACAGCGAATGCTGGTGACTGTACGAATCGCCGGCAATATCGAGCGAAACGGGAATGTCCTCGCCAAACAGGCCTCCATCCAGCGAAACGATATCGGCCTCGGCACCACGCAGCACCAGCACGCCGCTCCAAATGCGCGGCCAGATATCCTGGTTAATAAAGAATTGGAAACTGCGCAGGTCATTGGGACAAGGCGTAACCATCGAGCTTAAATGATCGGCGGAACCGAGCACCTGAAGGCCGCGCTCTGCCGCCCAATAGATGTTCTCCTCGATGGTTGAGTACGCATGCGCAGAGAACATCGTATGAGTATGAATATCACAAGAAAGAAGGTAGGGCATCGGGTCTCCCTGTCCAGTATGGCCGTCGCGTATATTCATTGTACGCACAGCTTTCGGCAGTCGTAAAACTGCTTCATCCCAATCACACAACGGCATAGACAACGGGGTCTGGCTTAGCACCAAACCCCGTTTCACGTAAAACATTGTAAGCAGAGCGCTTTACTTTCGACGATATTCGTCGGCCAGTTGCTTCCAGGCAGGCAACGAATTGACGATGGTCTCGTAGCTCACACAGTAGCCAAGGCGGAACCAGCCCGGCATGCCAAAACTATCCGAAGGCACCGCGAGCAGTTCGTACTTCTTCGCGCGCTCGCAGAACGCATTCGCATCGGGCTCCAGCGCCTTCACCCACAAGTAGAATGCACCATCCGGCTCAACATAGGTGTAGCCGTACTCCGCTAGTGCATCGGTAAGCGCGGTGCGGTTGCGCGCATAGGCCTCGACATCGCTCGGTTCATCAATGCAGTCGATGATTACACGCTGGAAGAGGGCCGGTGCACACACGAAGCCCAGCGTGCGGGCGGCACCGGCAACGGCGGGCATTAGACGAGCTGCCTGAGGATTCGTATTGGGAACCAGGATCCACCCGACGCGCTCGCCCGGTAGCGAAAGCGACTTGGAATACGAGTAGCACACGATGGTGTGCTCGTAGATCGAAGGCACCCAAGGCACCTCGGCGCCATAGACAATCTCGCGATACGGCTCATCAGAGATGAGCATAATCGGATTCTCGGGATCGCGCTGAGCGTTGGCCTCGCGCAGAACATTGGCCAGTCGCGTCAGCGTGTCGCGTGTATATACGGCACCGGTCGGATTGTTGGGCGAGTCGATGATGACGGCAGCCGTCTTATCGGTAATCGCCTTGAGCACGTTACTCACGCTCAGCTGGAACGTATCTTCATCGGCGAGCGCCTCAACACACGTGCAGCCGGCCTTCTCAATCCACACGCGATACTCCGGAAAGTACGGGGCGATAACAACAACCTCATCGCCCGGGTTCGTAACGGCGTTGAGCGTGCAGGTGAGCGAAGCCGCGGCACCCACCGTCATAAAGACGTCCTTGCCCTCATAGCTCGTGCCAAAGCGACGGTTGAGCGAGTCGGCGACGGCCGCTCGACATTGCGGCAGACCCGGCGCAGGCGTGTATCCATGCAGCTGGTCGCTCGGCAGCTCCAATGCCTTCTTAATGGACTCAGCAACAGCAGCGGGCGCCGGAACACTCGGGTTGCCCAGCGAAAAATCGAATACGTTCTCCGCACCGATCTGTGCCTTGCGCTCAAGGCCATGGCTAAAGATCTCACGGATGATGGAGCTTTCCGCACCGCGAGCATACATAGTTTCGTTGATCATCTGTTCCCCTTTCGCATAGGCGCTATTGTACGCTTTAGCTGAGCAAAGTGCCGCAGCAATGTTGATTGGGGACAGACTTAAATGCGTGAAAACGCTCATTTAAGTCTGTCCCCAATCAACATATCGCTTAAAAGAAAAGCCTCCACAGGTTTCCCCGCGGAGGCTTTCGCTACAAGAACTATTTGTCGGCGTCGGTGTTGCCGCCAGCGTTGACGACATGGTCATCGCCGGCATCATCGGATGTGGCTTCGGCATCCTCCTGCATGGCCGCCTGCGCAAAGGCCGCGGCATCAGCCGCCAGCTCCTCCTCGCTCATACGAGGCGCGCGCTTCTTGGTCGGCATGCCGGCCGCCTTGGCATTGCGCTCCTCCTTGGCCGCCAGGATATCGCCCTCGCGCTCAAGATAGGCGTCCCACTCGTTATCGAGCAGGGCATTCACGGCATCGCCCTCGACAGTCTCGCGCTCAAGCAGCACCTTCGCCATCAGATCGAGCTGATCGCGACGGGCATCCAAGATCTCAACAGCACGACGATGGGCCTCGCGCATGATGCGCTGAACCTCGATATCAATGCGGCGCGCCGTCTCCTCGGAGTAATCCTGATGATCGGCATAGTCGCGGCCCAGGAATACCTGATGCTGCGCCTCGCCAAAGACCTGAGTGCCCAGCTCCTCGCTCATGCCCAGGCGCGTGACCATCTCGCGCGCCATCTTGGTCGCGCGCTCCAGGTCGTTGCTCGCGCCCGACGTGATGTCATCGCACATGAGCTCCTCGGCAACGCGACCGCCCAAGAACACGGCGAGCTCGTCGAGCATCTCGTTCTTGGTCTTGAGGAAGTGATCCTCCTGCGGAAGCTGCAGTGTGTAGCCCAGGGCCTGACCGCGGCTGACGATCGAGATCTTATGAACCGGATCGGAGTGCTCCAGGATGTGGCCCACCAAAGCGTGGCCGCTCTCGTGGTAGGCAATCGTGGTGCGCTCGGCTTCGGTCATCACGCGACCCTTGCGTTGCGGTCCGGCAATCACGCGCTCCATCGACTCCTCGACCTCGTCCATCGAGATCACGGAACGATGACGGCGAGCGGCCAGCAGCGCAGACTCGTTGAGCAGGTTCGCCAAATCGGCACCAGTAAAGCCAACGGTCATCTGGGCGAGCTTCTCAAACTTCACGTCCTCGTCCATCGGCTTGTTCTCGGCATGCACGCGCAAGATCTGCTCGCGGCCCTTCACATCCGGACGGTCGACCGTAACCTGACGATCAAAACGACCGGGGCGCAGCAATGCCGGGTCCAGAATATCGAGGCGGTTGGTCGCGGCGATCAGGATGACCGACTCGCTTTCCTCAAAACCGTCCATCTCGACCAGCAGCTGGTTGAGCGTCTGCTCGCGCTCGTCGTGGCCGCCGCCCAAACCGGCCCCGCGCTGACGTCCCACGGCATCGATCTCGTCAATAAAGATGATTGACGGAGCCTGAGACTTGGCCTCCTTAAAGAGGTCACGCACACGGCTGGCGCCGACACCCACGAACATCTCGACAAAGTCGGAACCCGAGATGCTAAAGAACGGCACGCCCGCCTCGCCGGCAACGGCCTTGGCCAGCAACGTTTTACCGGTGCCCGGAGGGCCCACCAGCAACACGCCACGCGGGATCTTGGCGCCCAGCTTGCGATAGCGATCCGGATCGCTCAAAAAGTCACGGATCTCCTCGAGCTCCTCGACTGCCTCGTCCACGCCGGCAACGTCCTCGAACTTGACCTTGGGACGCGTAGCCTCGTTGGTCTTGGCATTGGTCTTGCCAAACTGCATGTTCCTATTATTGGCGCCCATCATCTGGCGCATAAAGTAGAACATGATGGCGATCAGGGCAATCGTCGGCAGCACACTCATCGCCAAGTCGCCCCAAAAATCGGGGTCGTTGGTGTTGACGATGTACTTGGTGTCGGGGTGCTCCGCCATAAGCTCGGCAAGCGAATCGGAGCCGACATAGGTCGAGGAGAAGCTCTTGAGCTCGCTCGTATCACCCTTGTCCTTTTTCGTCTTCCAGTAATGACCCGCCACGCTTCCGTCTTGAACCGTATAGGTCAAATCTTCGACGCGATCCTGCTTAATGGCACTCACCATCTCGCTCGTCGCGAGCTTAACGGTATTGCTGGAGCTGGCAAAGCCGGAGCCCATGTTAAAGAAGGCGTAGCCCAGAAGCGCGCAAGCCAAAATAAAATACAGCCAGCCCGTACGCGTGGGCTTCTTGCCTCCGGGCATCCCCGGGATCTTAGGCTCCCGGGGAGTCTGGGAATTGTTATCGTTACGGTCGTCGGGCATCTTACGAATAAACCTCCGGTTTCAAAATGCCCAGATACGGAAGGTTGCGATAGCGCTCGGCATAGTCGAGGCCGTAGCCCACCACAAAGGCATCGGGGCAATGGGTTCCAACATACTTGGGCGTGACGGCCGAGGTACGGTCCTCAACGTCCTTCCATAGGAAGGCGGCGACCTCCAGAGAAGCGGGCTTGCGGCTCTCGAGGTTCTTCATCAGGTACTTGAGGGTCAGGCCCGAGTCCAGAATGTCCTCGACGATCAGCACGTCGCGACCACGGATGTCGATATCCAGGTCCTTAATGATACGCACGATACCCGAAGACTTCACACCGTCGCCATAGCTCGAAACAGCCATGAAATCGATGTTGGTCGGCAGCTCGATCTTGCGCATCAGGTCGCCCATAAAGACCACGGCGCCGCGCAGGACCGCAATCAGTACCAGATCCTTACCCGCGTAGTCGCGAGTAATCTGCTCGCCTAGGCGAGAGACGATACCGTCGATATCCTCCTGCGTAAACAGAACCTTCTCGATATCCGGATGTTGAGAAGCCATGACAACCCTTTCTTGTGCTTAATCGCCCACACACCGCCGTATGGACGCGAACTATACATTCTAGCAGCGCACGGGGTATATTTTCCAGCCCGCGCACCATCAGCGCGGGAATACCGTCAACGCCGCACAGAAAAGCTGGTGCGAGGAGCTAATCCGCGTCAACCACGCGAAGCAGATAGGCCACGCGCGTCGCCGCCGTGCACTTAAAACGTTCGTCCGCGCGAACGCCCGCGACCCATACTACGGCACCCCCCGGAGCCGTTCTTACCACGGGTACGCCAGAGCGGTCTGAAACAGGAATGCGCGCCTCGTTCAACAGGTCTGACACTTTCTTGCTTCGGCCGTTCATCCCCAACGGGCACATCACGTCTCCCGGCACAGGGCTATCCACCCACAGGCGCGCCGATCGTGCCTCGGTGGGAATCTCCCCGCGCGAGCCGGCTAACATCCGCTCGCCATCGCAGTCGGCAAACCCCAGGGCTGCCGCGTCCACCAAGGCCGCAACCTTTCCGGCAGCAGCAAGCTCGCGGGCACGGTGCACGATATCGCACCCCGGCTCCACAGCCATCGGCTCCGCTGTCAGCATATGCCCCGCCCCCAGCGGCAGACGACCGGGAACGGAGATCCAATCGGCCACTAAACCCTCGCGCGCCGCCGGGGCCTTGAACGCCAGCATGCCAAACTCCACACGGGCATCAATTCCCGCAGGAAGCGTAACCGAGCCCGAGCCCGCAGCGACGCAGGCGAGCACGCGCTCCACGTGCCGCATCTCCGGTCGCGCGTCGGGATCGATGCGCTTAATCGCCAATCGCACGATACGCCGTGCAATCACAACCTCAGCGGCGGCAAGACGGCGCGCATCGAGCACAAGTGCGCCCGCCGCTTCCTTGCGCAGGCAGCTTCGAAACGCCTGTGCCGAAAGCTGGGAAAGAAAGGCGTCTTCGTCGCCCAGAATTTCGCAAGCGGCGCCAATCGTCTTACAGACGCTCGCGTTGCGCTGTGCCACCACCGGCATCACCCGATGGCGTACATAGTTGCGCAGGTACGAAACGTCCTCGTTGCTTTCATCTTCCCGCCATGGCTGACCGTGCACCTGCAGATAGCTCACGAGTTCATCGTGCGTGAGGTCGAGCAAGGGGCGAACCACAATGTTCCGACGGCGCGGAATGCTCGATAGACCCGCGGGACCCGACCCTTTAATGGCATTCATCAAAAATGTTTCCGCGCGGTCCGACGAAGTATGCGCGGTACAGATACGAGCCGCCGTCCGCGGTGCGCCCGATTCGGCACAAAGTTCGCGAACGTATCTCCGTGCCGCGGCATAGCGCACCTCGCGAGCCGCAGCCTCGATATTGCCCGATTCGTCATCAAAATAGGCATGCTCAACACACAGCGGCAAACCGTATTGTGCGCACAGGTCACGTACAAAGGCCTCGTCGCCATCGGATGCCTCCCCGCGCAGATGATGGTTTACATGCAGCACGTGCAATCGCTCGCGCGCAATGGGAGCGACGCCGCGCCCGTCCTGGATATCCAGCTTTGATGTGCAAGCCATAAGGAGCAGCGCCGTCGAGTCCGCGCCGCCTGATACCATAAGCACTACGGGGGCAGCGGCCTGCCGCGTTGCCAGGGCGCTCTTATCCGTCCTCGGCGCGGCATGATGTCCATAGCGCTGAGATACCGTTGGCATTCGCTTCCTCCTCTATTCGTCCGCACTCATTGTATCCTTTGGAATCTTATGTCTTGCCTGCACCTTCATATCCTCGGCAGCGGCTCAAAAGGCAACTGCGCACTCGTCGAGGGACCTCAGGGGCTCATCATGATCGACAACGGCCTGTCCCGCCGCGAGACACTTAAACGCATGGCGGAGCTTGGTCTCTCGGCAGACGACGTCGCCGCTCTTGTAATCACCCATGAGCATGGTGACCATATCAAGGGGCTCGATGTATGGTGCAAGCACTGGCATGGTCCCCTCTTTGCCAGCAGGGACACCCTTTCATGCAAAGAAAACCTCGCGCGCCTGCCCGTAGAGGAATTTGACCCCGGCGACACGCTCCCCATTGCCGGCATCCACGTGCAAACCTACTCAACATCGCACGATGTCATCAATCCTGTCGGCTATCGATTTAATGCTCTCGATGATTCCATTGGGTTTGCCACCGACACCGGAGAGTTATCGAGCAAGGCCATAGGCATCCTCAAAGACTGTCGAGTTCTCGCGCTCGAAAGTAACCACGATGTAACTATGTTGCGCGAAGGAGCGTACCCCCGCTTTCTTCAGGAGCGCATCCTGTCCACAAAGGGGCACCTCTCCAACAACCAGGCCGCCGAAGCCGCGCGCGAACTTGTTACCGATCGCACCGAACAACTCATCGCCATGCACATCAGCCAGGACAATAATCGTCCAAGCCTTACCGTCAAAAGCTATGCCAACGCGCTTGATGCAAGTCTCGATGATGAACTCGGCAGTTCTGCCACCCGTCTTCAAGGGCCACGGAAGCTCTCGATACGCCCTGCAAGCCAGTATCAACCGACAACCATTCAATAGCCCCTCAAGACAACAAAGGGGGGCTGGGAATCACTTCCCAGCCCCCCTTAACTCATACTCTCGATTGAAGCAGAGCCATCGTTAGTCGATGGAGATCTTCGTAACGTTCTTCTTCTCGACAATCTTGGGAACCGTAACGGTCAGGATGCCGTCAGCATACTTAGCCGAAAGGCCCTCGCTCGAAGCGTCCTTCAGATACACGCCGCGCGTCGCGCTGTACGAGCTAAACTCCTTCTGCAGGAAGTTCTTGCCCTCGTTCTCCTCGTCTTCCTCGACATTCACGCTAATGGACAAACGGCCCTCGTTAAGCTCGACATCGATATCGTCCTTGGCGACGCCGGTCAGATAAGCCTTGACCTCATAGCCATCGCCCTTATCCTCAACATCAACAGGGAACGCCTTAGAGGCAATCGAGCTGTTCGCCAGATCACTCATATCATCAAACAGATCGAACAGCGAGCTAGCAGAGGGACGAACGCCAAAAACCGAACGATAAGGAACCATGCTTGCCATGTTTACCACTCCTTTATAGGACTGCCGAGTCATCTTCTAGGTGACTGGGACTTCTTTTGACGCTCATATATATGCCCAACCGCTTCTTATATATACATCGACTATAAAGTTTTTTGAGTCTATTGATATAAGCATATCTTAGTCTGGTTGACTAAGATTTTGTCTAATAAACGGAATTTGAACGAAGGCTTAAATAATGTATGCAATCCCATCAAAACTAGACGGCTGGCTTACAATGGGCGCATACACGATATTGATGACGAACTAAGGGCATCATGGACGATCAAAAACAGGACAACGCGTTTATGCCGGAGCAGGACGAAGTATCCAGCCCGCAACCGATTCGATTCCATCGCCCCCACATCTCGCAAGAGCCCATCAATGACCCAGAGCCCGAATATGTGACAAGAAACCGTTATCAAACACTCGAAGATGCGCAAACGGGACGCAAGCATATGGGTGTGGCCTCGGGTGACCCTGTGTATCTGAAAGACGCACCATTATCTAAAAACAGCGCAAATAGGAATGAGCCGATGAAAGCATCCGTCGCTCATCGACAAAGAGGGCCTCGACCCAAGCAAACCTTGACGCACTCGGCTCGCTATCTCGAAACGCCAAAACAGGGAAAATCAATCTTCGTTTCGTCAAGTAAACGACGCAAGCAGCATCGACTGACAATCCTGCTAATGATCATTGTGGCCATAGCAGTTGCCCTCGTTATTCGATTTATTTTCTTTAAATAAAAGCTCAATACCAAAAACGATAAGATCGTCTGGTGTAATTGAGTCATTTACGCCCCGCAAACACAAAAAAGGGGGAGGCCGCGAGGCCTCCCCCTTCTTCAAGTCATCAGA
>NZ_QSQK01000006.1:0-131661 GCF_003436735.1 Collinsella sp. TF12-2AT
GGCCGAGGCCGCCTCGATCAATTTGCGAAAGAATCTTGACGGTACCGATGCTTATATCATAAACACGTAAAAAAGAAGAAGGGGCTGCCGGTTTAACCAGCAGCCCCTTCTTCCTAATAGGTCAATTCATATAGAACAAACCCGTTTGCTGAACCTAATTGCCTAATTTGTAATTTATCAGATGAAAACTCCGTCAAATCCCTACTAGACATAACGTACTTCACATAAAGCTGCCTCAAATCATCTTCAGTCAAATTCACTGTGAAGAGATCATCCTGAGTGGAATTAAATGACGTAGACGGGGCGAATACATTAGCAATGACATGAGCATACCTGTTGTATGCGCACTCGTTCTCGTTATTTTCATCGATAGAATTCCAACGCGCCAGATCAGGATAAGCATTGGTAGAGTTAATTACAGGCGCTCCATATGCAGCGCAAAGATTGGCAACTGTCCAAGAACCATCGACAACCCATTTATCTGAATAATCACTCTCTTCGACAAACTGATTAACGAGAGCCTCTAAATTCGTATCTGTAATTGGAGCCGCACCGATTTGAACTGGATTGATACAGAGCCCTGGAATTACGCCGAAGCAAATCGCGAAAGCAACAAATAAACCGGTACATTTTTTACCAAGAATATAGGAGCGAAACGAAAGGCACGAAAAAAGACAGAACAATATAAACATCAACAAATACAGCATCCTTGCAACAAGATATTTCGCAGAAAGAAGGATGAAAATCTGGAATGCTGAACTCAGAATAAGACCGATTATTAAGATAATTGACAAATAACCAATGGAGCTATTATTCCCTTGGGATTCTTTAGCCTTTTCGACAGAAATCAAAAATAGGAGAAGTTCCAGGTAACCAATAGGAAACAACAGTCGCAGAACGGGGACGTTATACATTAAGGTCATTCGAGATAGAAATGACGGAAAACCAATAAATGCAAAGGCCAGGAAAAACAATTGAAGTGCCGTAAGCAAAAATAGCTGCCAATCCCGCCTTTTAATAAAACAGAGCAGAGATGCAAGCGTTCCAAGAGGGAAGAAGCAAAGAATGGTTGCAATTTCGCATTCATTTGAAACCAGTGGTGAATCAAAGGCGTAAAAGAGTGAAATTGCATAAGAAAAAAGTTCAGGAAGTCCGCTTCCACCTGTTTCAAAGCGCGCACCAGGATAAACGGTATTCATAACAGATGTCATTGCTTCGGAGGACTGGAAGAAGGAAAGGAATATTAGTCCCGCTGAAATCAACAGGCAGGATACTAAAACAAAAGTATCAATTAGTGACCATGCAAGAACTGAATGTTGATTGTTAGATTTTAAAGTTTGACAATACTCTGTTGTTCTAAATACACCCATCAAGGCAAAAATGAAGAAAAATGGGACCATCCAAGCAGGGTACATGAGCATTATGTAACAACCACATAGCCATGCTACAGCAGCTAGCGCAATAATCCTGATATTTCTTTTTTGAGTAAAGAGCGCCCTATCCAACAACAAGACAAGGGCTTGGCCATAAAGAATCACCTCGCCCGTGCCCCACCATTGAATTAATGGCGAAAAACAAAGCAAGCATGAAAAGAGAAAGCTGAGCGGCTTTGACTTAATAATGAGAAAGGCACAATCAAAAGAGACAAGAACCATTAGACATAGTTTCGCGGACCAGGCAAACGCTAGGCCGAATTCAAAACCAAATAGCAAATAACCCCAAAGCACTGGTCTAAATAACGTGATTACGCTCCAGCAGGCAGCGCCATAAACCATCCGGACATCCGTTAAATCTCCTCTCAGGATTTCCGAAATTGGAGCATAGCCATTATGGGATTGAGATAATTGAAACAGGGTTCCAACTGAGAACTCATCACTTCGAAGGGACCTCGGTATACCCCAAAACGGAGTATCAGCGTTTTCAGGGAGCATAATGCTCCACATGCCAAGCGATGAACCGCTGATTTTAAAAGCAACGGCAAGCAACGCTACAGTCATACCGATTAACCATCGATATTTATACAAAAACTCGCTTTTATACTCAACCAATTTGATTACAGAAATGACAAATATAATAGTCAATCCAGCAACAAATAGAACTGCCCTATCGTCATTAAGCATCGGGTTGGCAATTGTAAAGCCAACCGTGCCATAGAAAGCATCAATGTAATTAACAAACAAAGACAGATATATCAGTGCAAAAGATAACGGCAGGACAAAAATACCGACATGGTAAAGGCGATACAAGCCGCCGCAAACGCGATGGTTTCGAGCTTCCGCTGCTAAATAGTTGTTCATACAGTTAATCTAAACTCCGTCTTTAATTAACTCTGCTGATTCCGCAAAACATCATTCTCATTTTCAAGTATCGCAATACGTTGAGTTAAGTTCTTGCAAGCCGTAACGAGTCTGCTGATCGCAATACTGAGAGATAGAGAAATCATCAATAAAAGTACCACGGCGACGAGAAACGCAAAATTCGAAGGACTAATAAACCCGATACAGCCTGAGATTCGATAAATCAACTCCGGAAAGCAAACGCTTAATAGCGCCACCACGCACAGGCAGAGCCATAGTAACGAGTACTTTAAAAGTAGCTTTCCTTTGCCGACTAAGGAGACGACATAAAAGAAAAGGCCACTAAAAATTACGCCAGCGCCCACACGAATTATCATACTCATTAGTGAGCCGCCTTTCTATAAACAAAACAGGCCATGGAAATTGCAAGCGAAACTTTAATCATGTAATAAATTGAAGAAAAGCCAGAAATTGATGACACTCCGCCCTGTCTCTCGCGCATAAGTACGGGAACCTCAACCACTGAAAGACCAGTTTTTAATGCTGCGGCAATAGATTCAGGCTCAGGGTAATCGTCTGGGTAGTCCCTACAGAACAGGTCTATAGCCTTTTTTCCGCACGCGCGAAATCCAGAAGTAGGATCTTTAATCGTCTTTCCGGTAAATAACCTCAACCAACCAGAAAGCCATCGGATACCCACTCTCCTTAAAAATGTAGACTGAAAGCCTTCCGTGGGCACGGCAAATCTGGAACCGATGGTTAAATCGGCACCATCAATAATCGGCTCGATTAAATTCCCGATATAAGAAGGATCATGCTGACCGTCACCATCAACCTGGACATCAATGTCATAGCCATGTCTGAGCGCATATTTATGACCGGCCTGAACGGCACCACCGATGCCTAAATTCTGCGGAAGGTCGAGGACATTAAATCCATGCTGACGACAGATAGATAGAGTTTTATCGGTTGAACCATCATTTACAACAACATAATCATAACCAGCTTCAACAACCGACGAAACAGTCTGAACAATATTGGCTTGCTCATTATAGGCAGGAATGATTACCAACACCCGCAACATGTCATCCATTAAAACCCCAACGATCCACATCGGACCTATATTGAAAATAGAACTTGCTTAATTTTATCCAAACAAACCAATCTCGAGAAATGCTCACGATAATAATTGAAGCCATTGGATCCCAACGCTTCAATGGCGTCTTTATTCATTGAAGCAATTTTCACCATGTTGCTAGCAAGTGCGCTAGCATCTGAGGGATTGGAGACGAATCCGCACCTAGCAGAACGAACCGCATTGGCGCCTTCGCCGCGCATTACAGCAAGTATTGGTTTCGAAGACGCCATGCAACTTGAAATTTTCGCCGGAATAGTAAGCTCTAACTCAGGATTGTCAGCAAATGGTGCAATCATTGCCGTTGCAATATCTGAATACGTGGGCACAACTTCAGGATCTACGCGCCCTATAAACAAAATGGACTCGCTTAGTCCCTTATTTGCAACGGTCTTCTGCAATTCCGCTCTGGACATGCCATCGCCAAGAATTAGCAGCTTCATCTCAACAGAACTATTTTTGATTGCATACGAGAATGCCTCAACAACTGTGTCAAGACCCTGTGCGGGAGTTATTGATCCGGCAAAAAGGAAAACGCACTGACTTCCAAATTGCGATCTCAGCTCCTGTGAAATACTCTTTTGTTCGTAAACCTCCTCACAGTGCTGAGGTATTACACTTATCGAAACATCCGGATTCAAAGGTTTAATCCTATGAAATAAGTTGTCGGCCAAAGAGTCACTCAAGGCAATCAGCTTATTACAGGCAGCATACTGCTTGTCGCAAAACGATTTGGCAAAAGCTCTCAGAAAGCTATTTTGGACATTTAAAACGGTGTACAAATTTTCAGGCCAAATATCCAAGACATAGGTGACAAGAGGACATTTACTTCGCAATGCAGCAAACCTTGCTGGAATTATCATCAAAATAGGACTTGTATTATAGCAAAATACAACGTCGTAATTGTTTTTGAGCCTTAACGCCTTGAAAGATGCAGTAATCGGCCAGCTAATATAGTTCAGGAAAATGCGGGCCGAAGTATTACCCTTTCGGCGTATTTCACCAGACCGAAAGACAGACGCACCATGGTAATCATCGCAACGATGGCCACAATAACCATATCCTTCAGCCCATTCACCTGAAGGATAATTTGGAATACCGCAAAGGACATCAACGCTTGCACCGTCTTCAATAAAGCCTTCGACGATGTCGTTGACTCGAAAAGTCTCCGGATAAAAATGCTGCGTTACGACAAGTATTTTTTTACCAGCGCATGAGCTAGTCATTAAATGCTCTTCCTCCACACCATCTTGTCCACGATGCCGGTGTAGCTCTGGATGATCTTGACAACCTTGGTGGACACGGTCTCGTCGGCGTAGTCGGGAACGGTCGCCTCGGGCAGCGACCCCTCCGCATCGAGCTCGACGGCAGTGTGGACGGCCTGCAGAAGACCCTTCTCGGAGATGCCGGCGAGCGTGAAGCACGCCTTGTCCAGCGCCTCGGGGCGCTCGGTGGAGGTACGGATGCACACCGCCGGGAACGGGCGGCCGACGCTCGCGAAGAAGCTGGACTCCTCGGGCAGGGTGCCGGAGTCCGACACCACCGCAAAGGCGTTCATCTGCAGGCAGTTGTAGTCGTGGAAGCCCATGGGCTCGTGCATGCGCACGCGCGGGTCCAGCTTGAAGCCGGTGGCCTCCAGGCGCTTGCGGGAGCGCGGGTGGCAGGAGTACAGGATCGGCATGTCGTATTTCTCCGCAAGCGCGTTGATGGCGGTGAACAGGCTCGCGAAGTTCGCCTCGGTGTCGATGTTCTCCTCGCGGTGGGCGGACAGCAGCATGTAGTGCTTGGGCTCCAGGCCGAGCTCGGTGAGGATGTCGGAGGTCTTGATCTTATCCAGATTTGCGCGCAGAACCTCCGCCATGGGCGAGCCCGTGACGTAGGTGCGCTCGGGGGCGCAGCCGGTGTCCTTGAGGTAGCGGCGGGCGTGCTCGGAGTAGGCCAGGTTGACGTCGGAGATCACGTCGACGATGCGGCGGTTGGTCTCCTCGGGCAGGCACTCGTCCTTGCAGCGGTTGCCCGCCTCCATGTGGAAGATGGGGATGTGGAGCCTCTTGGCCGCGATTGCCGACAGGCAGCTGTTGGTGTCGCCCAGGATCAGCAGCGCGTCGGGCTTCACCTCAACCATGAGCTTATAGCTCGCGGCGATGATGTTGCCCACGGTCTCGCCCAAGTCGGCGCCCACGGCGTCCAGGTAGACGTCGGGGTCTTCCAACGACAAGTCGCGGAAGAAGATGCCGTTGAGCGTGTAGTCGTAGTTCTGCCCGGTGTGCGCCAGCAGGCAGTCGAAGTGGCGGCGGCACTTCTTGATGACCTCGGACAGGCGGATGACCTCGGGGCGGGTGCCCACGATGATCAACAGCTTTAGGCGGCCGTCGTTATTAAAAGAAATATTGGAAGTCATAGTTTTCCCTAAAAGCCGAGTCTAGTATTTAGCCAACAATAATGAGGCGGACAACACGTCACCACATTCAACAAGTTTTGAATCGTCCCTATGCAAGGTCTCGGAGCATCCACCGACATCGTAACAAACGACCGGAACCCCACAAGCCTCAGCCTCAAGATTGACCGTAGGATAATTATCTTCGTATGTTGGATTGAATAAAACGGAGGCAGAACTATATAGTGAGGCCAACTCTATCTGAGAGTCGGTTCGCGGAATACCAACCACCCCCGGAGGTAGTTGCCTCATCTGCTTAGCACTCAGTCCAACCAAAACAATAGAATACTCGGACTTGTCAAGCTTATCCGCAAGGGCAAAAAAGTCTGAAAGACCCTTACGCTTGGACCATGGAGAGGCAACCCCTAAAATAATTTTCCTCGAATCAAGGCCGTATTTCTCCTTAACGCTAAAAACCTCACTATTGGATCGTGGCTTAAAAACGTTGAGATCAATCGTATTGTGTACAACCTCAATCGGATACTTTGATAAATAGCTACAAGCGACCAGTCCAGCCAGCCATTTAGAAGGGGTAATGATAGTCATTCGATTGGAAGGCAGCGAAGTGAAAATCGAACGTTTGGCCTCGTAGCTCCATTTACATGATGCAGAATTAATAGTTGGAGGATATCCCATAAGTTGAGGGCACCTCTTGGCGCCACATCCAGTTTTCCATTGATTGCAGCAAGAATAGGTGAAATAAGGGCAATGGCCGGTAAAAGCCCAGCAGTCGTGCAAAGTCCATACAACACGACAATCAGATCTAATCAACCATTTAAACAGTTTATCAATATTCAAATAGTAACCATGGAGGTTGTGCAAGTGAACCACGTCAGGACCGAACTCATCAAGACGATGAATCAACGCGTCGGTTTGCCTCACCGAATGAAAGCCCGCCTTACCGTCAAGGAGAGTAAGACCAACGTCAAGTATAAAATTAGCCGGTGACCCAAAACAGTATTCACTGACACTGCTCGCAGGCCTTCTTCTGCCCCAGCAAGCAAGCGATTCGTGTCCCTGATCAATAAGAGCAAGATGCTCCTTCATCATAATGCGCCCAGTGGATCCATTTGGAACGCTATTAATATGAGCGTATCTGGTCAAAACCTCTAGACTTCCTCGTAGTAAGTGTCGGGGTCCTCGGGGTCGAAGGGCTCGTTGGCCCACATGACCGTCACGAGGTCCTCGGTGCCGGACAGGTTGGTGATGGAGTGCGTGTAGCCGGGGACCATCTCCACGGCGCGCATGTCCGAACCCGAGACGATGTACTCGTCGACGGGGAACGGGTTGCCGCCGGCATCCTCGCCCACCTTCCTCAGCTTGATGGAGGCGGTGCCGGAGACCACCAGGAACCTCTCCCACTTGCTCATGTGCCAGTGGTTGCCCTTGGTGATGCCGGGCTTCGAGACGTTGATCGAGACCTGGCCGCGCTCCGGCGTGCGCAGGAACTCGGTGAACGAGCCTCGTTCATCCATGTTGGGCTTAAGGCCGTAGGCGAAGCGGCCCGGCTCGTAGTAGGAAAGGAACGTGCTCCAGAGTTTCTTGGAGAAGGAGCCCTCGGAAAGGTCCGGCACCGAAAGCGTCTCGCGGCTGTCGCGGAAGCTGCCCAGCAGGTAGACGATCTCGCCCAGGGTCCTCACGTCGGTTTCCGGGACGTAGCAGAACCCGTCGCCCTCGACGCGCTCCAGCCCCTCGTAGCCGCAGCGATGCTCGTTTCCGAGCAGGGCGCCCAGCATCTCGTCCACCAGGTCGTCGATGTAGAGGAGCTCGAGCTCGACATTGGGGTCGTTCACGGTGTAGGGGCGGCCGTTGGCGATGGCGTCGCAGAAGGTCGCGACGGCGGAGTTGTAGCGCGGGCGGCACCACTTGCCGTAGAGGTTGGGGAAGCGGTAGATGAGCACCGGGGCGCCGGTGCGCTCACCATACTCCCGGAACAGGCCCTCCCCAGCGAGCTTCGACTCACCGTAGGCCGATCCCTCGAAGCGGCCCGACAGGCTCGCCTGCGCGGAGCTGGAGAGCATGACGGGGCACGTGTTCCCGTGGCGCTCCAGGGTATCGAGCAGCGTGGAGGCGAAGCCGAAGTTGCCCTCCATGAACTCGGACTGGTCCTCGGGGCGGTTGACGCCGGCCAGGTTGAAGACGAAGTCGGCGCGGGAACAGAAGTCGTCAAGCTCGTCGGCGGTGGAGTCGATGTCGCACTCCATGACCTCGAGGGGCAACAGGGCCTGGTATTTCGCGCGGCGGTCCTTGCCGTCCCTTATGTTCTTCAGCGCGCAGCAGAGGTTCCTCCCCACGAAGCCCCTCGCGCCGGTGACGAGGACGCGCACCCTACTGCACCGCCTCGTGCTCGCGGCCCTCCAGGGCAAGCTGCACGTACTCGGCGGTCTTGATCTTGGCGATGGTGCCCTCCACGTCGAGCCTCTCGGTGTTGTGGGAGGTGTAGGACTCGTCGGCCTGGGTCTCCACCTCGCCGTCCACGACGAACTTGTCGTAGTTCAGGTCGCGCGAGTCGCATGCCACGCGGTAGTAGCCGCCCATGTCCTCGGCGCGCAGGCGCTCCTCGCGGGTCATGAGGGTCTCGAAGAGCTTCTCGCCGTGGCGGGTGCCGATCACCTGGGTGCCCGTGCGCCCGAAGACCTCCTGGACGGCCTCGGCGAGGTCGCCGATGGTCGACGCCGGCGCCTTCTGGATGAACAGGTCGCCGGGGTTGGCGTGCTCGAAGGCGAACTGCACCAGGTCGACCGCCTCGTCCAGGTTCATGAGGAAGCGGGTCATGTTGGGGTCGGTGACCGTGAGCGGCTCGCCCTTGCGGATGCGGTCGATGAACAGCGGGATGACCGAGCCGCGCGAGCACATGACGTTGCCGTAGCGGGTGCAGCAGATGGTGGTGCGGCCGGCGCCGTTGCGGGCGTTGGCGTAGATGATGGACTCCATCATGGCCTTGGACTTGCCCATGGCGTTGATGGGGTATGCCGCCTTGTCGGTGGACAGGCACACGACGCGGTCCACGCCCTCGTCGATGGCGGCGTGGAGCACGTTGTCCGTGCCGATGACGTTGGTGCGCACGGCCTCCATGGGGAAGAACTCGCAGGAGGGCACCTGCTTGAGGGCGGCGGCGTGGAAGATGTAGTCCACGCCGTGCATGGCGTCGCGCACGCTCTGGGCGTTGCGGACGTCGCCGATGAAGAAGCGCACCTTGGAGGCGAGCTCCGGGGACTTCTCCTGCAGGCGGTGGCGCATGTCGTCCTGCTTCTTCTCGTCGCGCGAGAAGATGCGGATCTCGGCCAGGTCGGTGTTCATGAAGTGCTTGAGCACGGTGTTGCCGAACGAGCCGGTGCCGCCCGTGATCATCAGGGTCTTGTCCTTGAATACGCTATCGCACATTTCAAGCTCCAATTAAATAAACTAAAGGTGAATGAATCTTAAAAACCTTAGTCGATGCTTAACCTACTAATACGTTTCTTATCCTAAACGAAAAGACGACTGCTGCACATAAATTAGAATTAAAAAGCTTTTATACCTGCGCTAAAACTGATAACTCCCCCAATTAGCGTTGAAGAAGTCATTACGGGTGGATATATAGTCTCAGCCAAACACTTTTGTATCTAAGTATTTAACAAATCTCTGATGCACTATTTCCGAATAATGCAAGGAAGCATCGCGACACATCCGACAAGATAAGCAAGCGAAATTGCGGCACTCGTTCCGTTAGGTCCAAATAGCCGAATCAATAAGCTAGAAAGGGGGACGGCAACGATTAAAGCAACTAAATTACCAACAAGATTACCAGCCATCTTTCTCTTAACAATCGTCAGGTCGGAAAAGAAGCCGATAAACGCCGTAAGCAGCGAGCTAATAACCGCACCGTATAGCAAAAAAGAGTACTGATGAATTTGGTCACCAAAAATTAGTCCCAACAAGTAGTCGCCGCAGATAAAACAAGCTAACAGAATAACAATGGACAAAACTAGAGCACCAAGAACGACCTTCATCAACATAGCATTAAATGTTTTATTATCCCCCGACTCACTAGCGCTCGCAAAAACGCCGAGCAAAGGGGCATAGGCATTAGCAGCACCCGCCTGAACGATTGCCGCAGGAGAACACACCGAGGAATAAACACCCAACATTGAGGCACCCAGTACGGTAGCAAGTTCTTGACGCGAAACGGATGTAACCGCAGCACAACAAAAAACCCCAACCGTAGCGGGAAGACACTTATAAAACAGTTCAGACATCGCCTTGAACCTGAAAGAAGGAACGATCGTGTCGAAATTAGAAGCCCAACGTGCATCAACAATCATCACGGGGAGAGACACCGCGATCATCAGAACAATACTCAATACAAGAGAATGTGAGATATACATTCCGGCGCAAAACACCAGAAGAGACAAAATACCTCTCAGTAGCATCGACATGCCACAATAAAACATATTTCCCGCTTTTTGATCAATGCCATGGAACACATCAACCATAACTTCAATTGACCTATATATGCAATAGAGGTACACGGGGAGAAGGGAAGACTGCTGACAGGTAAAGAATGCATAAGGTAATACGAAAACAAATCCCAACACTATTGTGCTTAAACGAAAACCAATGTATTCCCCTGAAGAATACTCACATGAAAGATCGGATACTTGAAAGGATCGAATCTTATATAAACCGATCGGAACAAATAGATTGCTGATTGTCATTGCCAAAGATAAATCACCAGCATAGGTAAAATCCGACGATAGTCGAACTACAGCAACTGTCGTTAACCACTGGCAAGCAAGGTATGCAATAGAGCCAACGGTATTCCATGTAATGTTTTTCTTTAAATTATCAGTCAAATTAACCCAATCGGTTTTAGATTTTATTAAATAGCCTAACCAATTACCTCTTTAGCGATTGCATCAATGCTTTCACCATATCCAACGCCAGGAACAGCCCATTTACCATTTAAATCAATGGTTCTCGGAGCGCAACCACGACTGACATATTTAAAGCGAGCGTCAATACACGGATTGACCAAGGGCTTCGTAGAACCATACGCCTTTAGATGTTGGACCTGCGCCCGCAGTCCCTCACGAACAGATCCGAAGCTATAGCCTGGGTTACCAGCCCCCGTGGCACCAAGGCCTCCAAAATTACACTGATCAGGCTGAACCAAATTGCCAAACTTTAGATACCCAGTTTCTTTCATCACCTGTCCATATAAAACCTCAGGTGAGACGCCTTCCAACTGAGCCTCTTCATATAGAATTCTGCAGAAATCTCTAATGTTCGACGCTCCCCTATCCGTATACACGGCTGAAGGGAATCCTTTAGTACCCACAGTCTTTGTGAACTGATTGGCAGCATCTAGATAGGTTGAATAGGCGGGCGACATAATAAGGCCTTCATATCCAGTCATACTTGCGCCATTACGCCCCTCCTTAATGCCGCAATTTAAATAGTGAATGTAATAGCTCTTCAGGTTCAGCCCGATAGCCTTCCTCAGGTCCGTATAACGATTTCGATAGCCGTAGACGTCGAAGGACTCGCTCCCGCGCCGGCCCTCAGCCATGCCGCAGCTGACGAAATGGCGCAGCACGGCAGCATCGTCAACGAACCTCAAACCGCCCTTGACGGCTGTAAAGGCGTTCAGGACGTCACCGTTGTTGGAGGTATAGAAGTGGAAATCGTAAACGGGGGAATAATCGGTACCGCCCTGCGAAACGACAGCGCCCGCGAGGGAATCACATCCAGTCGCGATCCTCCCCTCAGCGCGACCGCTGCTGAGGTAATGGCCATAAAGAGCGGTGAGGTTGGCACCGAACGCGCGACGCAGGTCGGGGTATCTGTTGTAATAGCTCAGCACGTCGAAGGACTCGCTCCCGCGCCGGCCCTCAGCCATGCCGCAGCTGACGAAATGGCGCAGCACGGCAGCATCGTCAATCATTACAACGCCAGCGGGGCTTCGTTTAGAAAAAGCGTTGCGAATATCTTTGTTATTCGATAGATAAAATGAGGGATCATAGACGGATGAATAATCAACACCATTGATAGTCGTAGCGTATCCCTCGATCTTTGAGCATCCGGTCCCATGCCTTCCTTCTGCTTTTCCTGCCGTAACGTAATGCTCATAGTACTTAACTAAATCAAAGCCAAAGGCAGCTCTTAAATCTGGATACTCATTAAAATAACTCTGTACATCAAAAGTGGCAGAGCCGCGCCTACCTTCGCTCATGCCATAGTTAATAAAATGGTCTAGAGCTAAATCGCTATTTCCAGCCGTAGCTTTGGCAACGTCGGGATAATGCGACAAATAGTAATTAGCATCGAATACGGAAGAATAGTCGAGCCAAGTTGACTTAGGAAATTGCGCAATGATCGCATCGGCATCGGCTTCGCCAAGACGCCTACAGCCCTCATCGCTAAAATAATTCAACACGTCCCCCGCATTAGAAATAAAGCCATGCTCGATTAGGATGCCGGGAATACCTTGTTCGCGGGCACAACGGATGACCGCGAACTCATCTCCGACTTCCATCTGGAATACACCGCGATAGCTGAGCCCCATAGAAGCGAGGTTGTTCATAACTTTATTCGCGAGCTCGACGGAAACTTGCGTGTAATCATATTCATTGGCAGTGGGGGCATATACCTCAGCGCCATGGGCAACAGGCGAACCGGAATTAATATGGAAGCTAACAAAGGCCTGCGCACCTTGACTCACGCATCGTTGGACACGATAAAGGTAATCATTTCCGGAGTAGCCACCGCTTTGCTCGCGCGCAAGAACGACTTTAAAACCATACGCCTCAAGCTTATTCTTGCAAGCAGCAACAATCTTCCAAGTTAGATCCGCTTCACTCTTTCCATTTCCTTGCGCACCGGGATCAGTGCCGCCATGGCCAGCATCAAGGGCAATTACCCGTACGTTTTTTCGAGCCGAGCGCGCAGCATAAGTAGAAATGCCGTCCGGTGAATCGGCACACTCCAACGCCTGTTTGATGGATTGAGCCTCAACAGCATTGCCTTCGCCGTCTGCATAGTAAACGGAAGTGCCCTCGGAATTAGCAGAGCTCTCAACAACCGCAAAAGAATAATCCCTGTCAGAGAGATCAATCTCATGTTCAGCATCGTCGCCCTGCAGAACATAGGTTATTGAAGTAAGAAAGTATGTATTGAGATCTAGCTTCGAGCCAAATGTAAATGCGGCAGAATTTACAGCCTGCGCGGAAGCATTAACAGCTCCCTGAACTCCGTTGGCGCTCACATAGTTTAGCGTTGCGGAGGCGATGGTATCGCTGTCATTAGGAGTTGCAAACGCGACGACTTGGTCAGCCCCACTGATAAGGTTCGGGTAGCCAATATATATATATTGGAAGGAAGAATCAGTCGATTCGGCTTGCGGTTCAACCAAAGAAGCATCTGCACCGAAATCCTCATCAGCCGCCTCGTCAACATCCACCGGCAACGACTGCTCGACAGTCATGTCTCCGTCGGCAGGGCCCTCGTCACGTGAAGCTACGCCACCGTCTGCGGACGCCGCATCTGATGTAATATTCACTGATCGTACGCTATTCACAGCATAAGCAGCGGCTACAGGACTCATCAAGGGCGAAATCGTCAAGAGAGCAGCTAAAGAAAACGCTGCTGAGGCACGCAATGCCTTTTTCATATCGTATCCCCCATCACAAATAATGATACTAATGTTGCATTATCTTACAATCTCTTCCGCATCGGAAGTCCAGTTATAAAAGAGAATTGTTATAAAAGCAGATGGGAGACTGCTCCTATAAAAGATAGCAGGCGTACTCAGCGGGCTTTATTTCGTTCTTCCATTGACGCAGCGTTAAACTTTAGCTTTTAAATCAATAAGCAGCGCCCCAAACAACGCAAGCACCTGTGACACGAAAAATTCCTGAAGCAGGCAATTCGTCGTAATTCGCCTAAGCTCACGGCCGCGAAATACAGCAAAATGCCCCAATGTTTCGCTTGCATCAGAGGCGGCTGGGGCTTCATCGTCAGAATAATCTCGCCAGTTGCTTTTGGCAAAGCAAGACGCGATCTCCACGAATCAAACACCAGCAGTGTAGCAAAGCCCAACGCCTCCACAGCTCTTGAGCACCTTATACCGAACCTTGGCACCACTCCTCTCTAAAGCGAGAAGTACTCACTGTCGGAGGATGGGTTTGGTCCGAGCCAGGAGTCGCCATCGAGGAAGAACTCCGCCCAGCGCTGGATGAACAGGGCCTGTTCGCGCTTCCAGCGGCGCAGCTTTTCTTCGTTGGCCTCTTCCCTGCCGCGCGAGGTGAACTCGTAGTGATACAGCTCGGCATAGGGCGCAAAGATGGTGCGGTAGCTCGCCTCCCATACGCGCAAGCAAAAGTCTGCGCCGTTAAAACCAACCGCGAATTCCTCGTTATAGCCGCCGACCCGCTCAAATACGTTGCGTCGGACCATCTGGCAGGTGCCCGTCACGGCGCTAAAGTTACCCGGACGCACGGCGCGGGCAAGATAGCCCTTTCGCTTTGCAAAAGGCATCTTTGTGGCCGCAAATTAAAAAACGCAATACCATGCCCATATCGATACGTCATATGCGGTCAGCGCATTCTATTGATGTGGAAACCGGTTCGATTCCTTGATTTAAACCGAAGCCTCTACAGTAATTAAAAGCGCCTCCAACAACACCAGCACCAGAGGCATGCCAACCGAGTCATCATCGACGGTCTCAGAAAACTTCGCAACGGTTACCACGTCAGTCTTCGGCTCGATCGGCTTCTTAACAGCAGCCTCGGTGATATTCGTCTTAGTTGCAACAACCGTGGGCGTTACCATGCCTATAACAGGCTTTGCGTGCCCACGACGCGCTTTCCTAGATGGTTGTCGACCAATCCGCTACAACCAGAGAACGCTGGTTCGAAATCCCAATCGTTCCATCACCTGTATAGAGGGATCGTCGTCAAATCACGTATGCGGAAGAAAATGTCAAAAGTCTTGGTTCTACGACAAAGCTTGATTTAACAAATCGAAAGGGCCGATAAAACGTATGATGAAACCAATCAAGAGCTTCCTGAGACCTTCCAACATTAAGCAAATCGCGAACACAGCTGTTGGAACCAGAAGCACCTGCAACATTCCCAGTCCAACGCCGACACGCGTAAAGGGAAACTGCGAGCTCCAGAGCCAACTTTGGATAGGCCCATAGTCAGAAATAAGATAAGTAGCAAAACATAGTTTCGCGACAGTGTTAACGAAACGGGAGGAAAAATGCGGCATTTTTAAATCGATCAACAAGACAGAGATGGCTATAACTAATGAAAAAATGGACGCCGGTGAACCAAAAAAGCCGTTATACAAATTCGCAAAGGTCGAGCCCAGCAAACCATCAACATGGAATTGACCATAAAACGAGATTGCAACTCCAACAAAAGAAGCAATGCAGCAAGCAACCAAGTGCCTTATATTCACTGTTGACAAATCTACATACCAGCGAATATAGCAAACAAGAACGCAAATAATAATAAAATCCACTAGTAGCCCGTCGATGGGAATCCAAAAGAGCGGCACATAACGCAGGAATCCAAAGGCGAAGACCAGAAAGATTGATAGATAAAGATGTAGTTTCTGGTCCAACGCATGCAAAGCCGGAATTAAAAAGGGCAGTAAAAATACAAGCCAAGCATAGACGGTTACAAACCACCAACTAGAACCAGTAAGAATTGGTGCAAAAATATCTATCAAATTGGTTGGACTTACTTGAATATCGCCGTGAAGCATGAAGAAAAATCCCAGCGCAATACTATAAAAGAGAACCGTGCCTTCGATTGAAGCTATCTGTTTAACAGCTTGTTTAATGGAGTATCCAGCTTTCCCCGCAACAAACCAGATTGTTATGGCAACAAAGCAGCCGACCGCAGTTCTTCCAATTGGATAGAAAAAGATATTGTAGAAAAACCTAGTAAACGAGCTAGGAAATACGGAAACAGAATCAGCGTTGTGAACAACAAAATGATGAGCCATTACCGTCCACATAAGGACAATGCGAAGTAATTCGATACGGGAATCTCGTATTTTTGCCATAATGCCCCCAAGTAAAATCAAAACCTAATTAAGCCTCGACCTAGAAGCGTTCGAGAATCTCCTCGGCATTCTCTCGCAGATAAATATCTAGGTCCGGCAAGGCAAACTGCACGTAGCCTCTCTGTGGCGCCTGAATAACCTCTCTTTGTAGCAATTTAGCCCTAATAGAGCTGATCTCATTGGTCTTTTTACCCATGCGCTTAGCAATCTCGGCTGATTTAGACTGTTGTTTATCCTCGCACATCGCCAAAAGGTATTTGATATCGTTAGGCCCCAGTCCAGAAATCGCGGGCTCGTGAACAACATCGTGAAAACGAGCCTCTGCCAGCGCAATGCCTTCGGTGACGTCGCGCTCGCTCACAATGGCACTTTTGGCACGATGCAAGTTAGCGCGCTGCCAAATGGAATAACCGACCAGTTGCACCAGATAGGCATAGCCCTTAGTGGCCTTAGCGGCTCTCGACAGAAGATTGTCCTCTATGGTCAAACCAGTCGCGACAAAACTATCGCCCATAGAGAGAGCTACCTCCACCCGGTTGATAGGCGCCAGATCTTCGGGGAGGGCACGTCGCAAGAACGTAAGCGCCTTGCCGTTAATAAGATCCATAACGCCGGCGGGTAAGCCGGCAAAGGCAAGTGCGATATCTACTTTTTCCCCTATCAAAAGCTGAACCGTAGACGCAATGGCACGCATATCGTCAATCGGGGCGTCCTGAACTTCATCGATGGCAATAAAAAGGCCCTTGGATGACTTCGCTGCCGAACTCAGCAACTTTCTAAGGCTCGACTCTTTGGGCGCAACGTCGACTTTCGCGGAAACAAAGCCGGCGTTTACGCCGACCGAAGCATTAGTCGCAAGGGAAGAATCAGCAACCTGATCCCTCAAGTCCAGCAATAGATTAGGGCCAGCAGAGACAATAGCGGTCTTCCATCCAAGCTCTCGAGCACGATCCCTAAGATCGCAGAGCAAAACAGTTTTTCCGGAGCCCCTCGGTCCAGCAATGCGCATGAGCCTCGCAGGTGCACCAATTCCCGCATTCAAACTCTCAGTAAACTCAAGGGCAATATCATCACGACCAATTATGCGCGGAGGCTCAGCGCCGGCAGTGGGACGAAACGGGTTATGGAATGCTGTGGCGCTCACTTGTTTGCCTCTCAAGACAATCGATTATCGGTCAATCTTAGCTTTATAAGTTTATCGTAGACTATATCGGATTATATCGTGTTGCATAAGTCTGTATAAACTTATCGCGGAAGTATCGAGCTTTCGTAATTTGTCTTAGTAGGTAGTCCAACGTTGCTTTCTTCCAAGCTCATAGCGAAAGAAAGTTTAGTACTTCCTAAAAACCATTGCTTTAGACCGAGAAGTACTCGCTCTCGGAGGATAGGTTCGGTCCGAGCCACGGATCGCCCGTCAAGAAGAACTCTGGCCAGCGCTGCATGAACAGGGCTTGCTCGCGTTTCCAACGGCGCAGCTTTTCCTCGTTGGCCTCTTCCCTGCCACGCGAGGTGAACTCGTAGTGATACAGCTCGGCATAGGGCGTATAGATGGTGCGGTAGCCCGCCTCCCATACGCGCAGGCAATAGTCTGCGTCGTTAAAGCCAACGGCGAATTCCTCGTTGTAGCCGCCGACGCGCTCAAATACGTCGCGTCGCACCATCTGGCAGGCACCCGTTACGGCGCTAAAGTTGCCCGGGCGCACAGCGCGGGCAAGATAGCCCTCGCGCTTTGCCGAGAAGTCCTGGTTGGCATGGGCAAGTGCGCCACGCACGCCAACCACAATGCCCGCGTGCTGCACCAGATGATCGGCAAAGTAGAGCTTGGCGCCCACCACGCCCGCATCGGGACGCTGCATATAGCCCATCATCTCTTCGATAAAGTAGGGGCTTATGACCTCGGTGTCGTTGTTCAGCAGCAGAAGGTAATCGCCCTTGGCATGCTCCACGCCAAAATTAATGATCTGAGAGTAATTGAACTCGCCCGGCCAGTACACAACGCGCGCGATGCCCTTGCCTTCAGATGCTGCAGCCACGCGCTCTGGCAGGGTTTCGTAATACGCAAACGTCTCCGGGGCTTCGCTGTTGTTCTCCACCAAGACAATCTCGTAATTGGCATACGTGACTCTCTGGGCGATCGACATTACACAGGCGTCGAGCGTCTCAATGTGATCCTTGGTGGGAATCACAATGCTCACCAGCGGCGCAGGCTCCGGCAGCGCATAGCGCATGCGGTAGACAAACGGCGTCTCGGTCTCCTCGACCGTCCCGTGAACGCCCAACGAATCAAAGTGGCGCTGCAGCGCAAGGCGCCCGGCCTCGATGGCATACGGCTTGCTATCGGCAGAACCATCGGCGGTCGATCCCGGAAGCACGCGCCAGTGATACAGCACGTGCGCAACATGTTCAAACCGTGCGCCCGCCGCAAGGCAGCGGAGCGTCAGGTCGTAGTCCTGGGCACCCGCAACATCTTCCGGAGACATGCCAATGCGATCGATAAGTGCCTTCTCCACCATCAGAAAATGCGTCACGCAGTTATGGCTATAGAGCAGGTCGACGTTGAGCCGCGTCTTAAAGACCGGCTGGCCCCACTCCCCCGTTTTCTGGAACATGTCCTCGTCGCAGAACAGGACCTGGGGACGCTCGCCCTCGGCAACCTTGTTCAGCGCGGCAACATAGTGGAATAACGCGTCCGGTTCCAGGATGTCATCGTGGTCCAAGAACGCGATGTAGTCGCCCGTCGCTTGCTCAATACCAGCGTTGGTGTTGAGCACAATGCCGCCGTTGCCGGGAAGCTCGATGCGACGAACGCGCTCGTCGTGAGCGCCTGCCGCAAGGGCGGCCACCGCGTCCCATTCGGGCGAGGCGTCCATAAGGAGCAATTCCCAGTTGTCATAGCTCTGGGCTAGCACCGAGTCCAGCAGCTCGCGCAGGTAGACCCGATCAGTCTTGTAGCACGGCACCACAATGCTCACAAGCGGCCTATAGGCAAAGGCCGCCGAAGCGACACGCTGGCACACCAAATCGGCCGGCTTTGCGCGATGTTGCTCAAACCAACGCCGATAAGCTGCGTCGTCTGCACGCGCATCCTTCATGCGGTTCCAGCTATCGTCGACCATGCCGTTGTACAGGCGACCATCCATAGCGCAAAACCCGCTCTGGATTAGGCCCGTGGGATCAGCCGCAATCGCGACAAAATCCCGTATATCCTGAGGCATCTCTACGCTCAGATACGTTTTATTGACGCGGCATCCGTTCTGCTGCGGCACGTCAACCTGCGATTCAAAAACATGCACGGTAACATCGATGGCGTTCATATGTGTATCGAAGATCTGGAACTCAGGGGTGCACTGGGGGTCTCCCGCCCAGGTAACCTCATAGCGCCACACCGCGCCGGCGTCTGCCGGCAAATAGCGAATGGCATCGATCTCGTAGCGACCGCAGCATTCGCCACGCTGCGCATCGCGGATAAGCGCGCACAGCGCAGGCTTTGCTTTGTAGTTAACCTTGGATTCCAGCTTGGCCACGCGGCTATCGGGGCGAATGGAGCCAAGCTTTTGGCCATCGGACGCAAATGCGACGTCAATCGTAGAGCCGTCCAAAAAGGGAAGCACCAAGACGGCGAGCTCGCGCTCGTAATCGGAAACGGAAGGGCAAAGCGCCAGCACACGGCCATGATCGACCGGGAG
Organism: Collinsella sp. TF12-2AT; assembly: GCF_003436735.1. NCBI lineage: Bacteria > Bacillati > Actinomycetota > Coriobacteriia > Coriobacteriales > Coriobacteriaceae > Collinsella > Collinsella sp. TF12-2AT. The sequence goes on from NZ_QSQK01000006.1 coordinate 19,612, forward strand.
CACCAGCGACGGCACACAAGAACCGCTCGTCGTCGCATGGGCAAACGCTTGAGAACCCTCCCGTTCAATAAGCGCGGCGACATCCTGACCGGCAAAACGAAGCAGCACAAACAGACGGCCCTGACTGCGGCAAAGTGCCAAACGCTTGATACTCATCTACACTTCTCGCTTTCCCAGGGCGTTCGCTGCCATACGTTTGCAGGCACCCAGGCGTCCAAACCTCAAGACGTCGTAATCGAACATGAGCTTTTTGCACTCACGGGCATTGGGGGCCTTGCTGGTAAGCGCCGCACGCACCATAGCGGCAACAGAAGGAGCGCATTGTGCGAGCGCAGCATCGCTGCCCACGGCAGAACCGGCAAGCGCCGCGGCAACGGCGGCAAACACCTTGCCGCAGTCCGAACCCAGCAACCTGAGCGCATCGTACAGCACCAGATCGCATAGGAAGTACGCCAGGTCATCGGCATACTGGACATCGAGACCGTCGCGTTGCCAGTCAGCCAGCACCGCGGAGTAAATCTTCACGTGCTCCAGCAGTCGCGTCTCGTCGTCATAGCGCATGGTGTCCATAAGCGAGCCCTTGCGCGCCACGCGGTAGTCATACAGCTTGTTCGAGATAAGCGCGGTCTTACGCGAACGACCGTACACGGCAAAATCGAAGACCTGGTCCTCGCCATACTTAACGGTTTCGTCAAACACGATCCCGTTGCCCAGCAAAAACTCACGCTTGCAGGCGGTGCGCCATGCAAAGGGGCGAGACGCTTCCTTAAACAGCAGGTCAGAGCTATAGCCTTCAAACGACACATCGCGCGGGCTCAGCACATAGTTAAGCCACGGATACCCCGCCTCCAGCGGATACGGATTCGCGCCAAAGGTCAACACGTCGCAATCCTCGCGTTCAAAGGCATCGACGATCACGCGGCATGCATCGGGCGTAAAGCGGTCGTCGGAATCCAAAAAAGCAACAATAGGCGCCGTGGACGCAGCGATACCCGCATTGCGGGCGCTCGACAGGCCGCCGTTGGGCTTATCGACCAGCGTAAAGCGCGCGTCCTTTTCGCAATAGGCAGCCGCAATATCGCGCGAACCGTCCGGCGAGCCATCGTTGACCAGCACGCCTTCCCAATCGGGCATGTCCTGCGCAAGCAGGGAGTCCAGGCACCAGGCCAGGCACTCCTCCACGTTATAGATAGGAACGACAACGGAAATCTTGGGGGTAGCCATAGTCAAGTGCTCCTACTGTGCGACCGGAACGTCATCGGGGTGCGGGTTGTCGCCGTAGGCGCGCTGATACGTCAGCACGCGCCAGACCAGCGGCAGGCCGCCGATCTTAAAGTAGTGTTTAAACGTATTGAGCTTGCCCGGCTTCTTAAAATCAAAGCGCGAATCGATATAGGCGCGGGGCGACTTGACCATCAGTCGCAAGTCGGTCTCGCCACGCGGGTCGAAGAGAGACAGGTCAAAGCGACCGGCATCCCAATCGGCCTTGAGCTCGGGAGATGCCTTCTCCCAAAACTGCTCGCGCAATTCATCGACCAGGCGCTCATCATTCCAACGGTACGTATCGACCTTCATGCGCATTAAAATACCCTGAAGCTGAGCCTTAAGCTCGGGGCGTTCATCCAAAAAGCGCTGCATCTCGGTATATTCGTCGCACACGCAAAACACCTTGTTAGGAGAATTAACGGAGCTCTTCTCGTTATCTTGGCGATAGCACAAAATGGGGTCCGCGATAAACGCAGCACGCTCGGCGCATGCCCAGACCTTAAAGTTAAAACCCGCATCCTGATACGAAGCACCTGGCGTGGGAAGAAACCGAATCTGATTGTCGTTGAGGAACTCGCGCCGGTAGATAGCCGACCAAATGGAAGGTTTGCGGTAGAAGATGCCCGGGCGATCGACGGGGCGATACGCGGCGCCCGTCATATGCTCGTCGATGATCCCAAACAGCTCACGCCGCTCGCTGGGCGTGGACCAATACAGGTAAAAGTCGCCCTTTACCACATCGGCATGCTCGGCATCGGCCTTGGCGACCAGCTTTTGGAGTGAATCCTCAAACATAAAGTCGTCGGACTCAAGGATGCCCACGTACTCGCCGCGCGCCATCTCCAGGCCGCGGTTCATCGAGTCGCCGTAGCCGCTGTTGGCCTTGTCGATCATCTTTACACGGGGGTCGCGCTCCATGTACTCGCGGATGATATCTGGCGAGCTATCGGTGGAGCCGTCGTTGATGCAGATGATCTCGATGTCCTCGAGCGTCTGCGCCACGGCGGAATCGAGGCACTCACGCAGGTAGCGCTCAACATTGCAGATGGGAACAAGAAGCGAAACTTTAGGGGTATCAGAGTTCTGCAAGAGAACCTCCTGTTGAATAGCGTGTAACAGGGTTATTTTAGCAGCCGAGTTGCGGCGGGCGGCAGCGCTTGGAATTAGATAAAACGCTCCAGGCAGGCTTTGAGACCGCGAGTCGAAAGATAGAACAGCGCGGCATCTGCCATCGAAACGCCCGAGGTCGCCGCAACGAGCTTGTGGGCAACACGGCGAACGGCGCCCTTAGCAGGCATATCCGCCCACTCCGTTCCCAAAAACGTCGTGAGGTCCATGTTGACGCGAGCCGCCACGCGATGGAAGTCATCGGCATCCAAGCGCGCCAGGTCGAACACAATGAGGTCCAGGAACCAGGTGATCAGCTCGCCGGGGCACAGGTCCAAAAGACCGTAGGCCGCCCAGCCCTCCAAGACCTCCTCGAGCATTCTCATGTGGGCGTCAAGCTTTTTGGCGCGAGCCTCGGCACTGTTGAACTCGTGCGTCGCCGATTCGCTCTCCATCACGTAGTGGTAGAACTTGTCCGGCATGACGACGGTCTTGCGGGCAAGCGCATAAGCCGCAAATTGGAAGACGACGTCCTCGCCCAAAGCCAAACCGGGGGCGAAGCGAATGCCTTCGCGATTGAGCAGCTCGCGCGAAAAAGCCACGCGGCAGGCATAGGGCTGCGCATTCGAATGGAACAGAAGTTGGGGATCACGGGCGTCGAAGGTACCGGCTTTGGGGCTCATGAGTTGATGGACGCGTTTGGGGGCAGCATCGGCTGGTTCACAGACGCCGCCAAAAACGGCGGCCTCGGCATCTGCAGACTCCATGGCATGCAGTACGCGCTCGACCGTCTGGGCATCGATATAATCGTCGGCGTCCACAAAAAAGACGGTCTCGCCCTCGGCGGCATCGATACCGGCATTTCGAGCACACGAGACACCCGCATTTTCCTGGTCAATCACCAGTACGCGATCGTCGGCCTGCGCGACCTGGCGCAACACGTTCAACGAATCATCAGTCGAACCGTCGTTGACGCAGACAACCTGAATCGAGCGTTCGGACTGAGCCAACAGCGAATCGAGGCATCGCTGAATGGAGCGCGCAGAGTTGTAAACGGGGACGACAATGGTCGCTTTGGGGGTCAAAGTCTCTCCCATGTCGACCTACCCCCTCAGCGATTCGATGAGGAAGGCAGCAACCACGCCTGGGCCTCCAACCGAGGCGTAATACTTAGCACGCCCCAAGGCACCATCCGTCGCAAAACTCGGATGCTCGTCAACCCAGCCCTCAGGATCTTTGAGGATGGCAGCGAGATTTGCGCGCTTCCACGGCTTGAGGTCGTCAAGCGAAAACTCCCCCGCGTCCAAGGCCGCTTGGAACTCCTTGGCCATCTGAACCAGGAACTCCTTATAGAACTTAGGCGCCAAGCGCACGTAGTTCCACATATACGAATCGTACTTAATGAGCTGATTGAACTTGAGCATGCGCGCGACGTCATCACTTGCGTGGTCACGGGCATAATCCTGTCGAATCCAACGCTCGATCTCGGCATACTCGGTATTGACGCAAAAGACCTTAGCCGAAGAATTGACCGAGGAATTCTCGTTGTCCTGGCGATACGACAGCACGGCATCGTGCAGGTAAACAGCCTTATCGGCGCACGCGATCACCTTAAAGGCGAATGACGTGTCCTGAAAGGATGCCCCCGGAGTCGGCAGGAACGTAATGCCGTTGCGCTCAAGAAAATCGCGACGGTACACGGCCGACCAAATCGATGGCTTTTGCTTAAAGAACTGCGTCGTATCGCTCGGATGCACTGGCTTGCCACAATCCTGAGGTCTAAACATCTCGTGCAGCGAACGGCGTTCCTCGGACTTAGACCAGTAGAAATCAAAGTTCGCCTTCGCAAAGTCGGCATTATTGCTATCGGCGGCCGAGACAAGCTTTTCGAGTGCGTCGGACGCCATAAAGTCATCGGACTCCAAGATGCCAACGTACTTGCCACGCGCCATCTCCAGACCGTGGTTCATCGAGTCGCCGTAGCCGCTGTTGGCCTTGTCGATCATCTTGACGCGCCTATCGCGCTCCATATACTCGCGAATAATCGCCGGCGAGTTGTCGGTCGACCCGTCGTTAATGCAGATGATCTCAATATCCTTGAGCGTCTGTGCCAGGGCGGAATCGAGACACTCGCGCAGGTAGCGCTGAACATTGTAAATGGGAATAAGCAGCGACAGAACAGGGCTGCCAGAGACGTTAGTAGACAAATGTGCTCCTTAGGAAATACCTGTCGTTTCATGGTATCAAAGGGTCAGCGCGCCAGCGGGCGTTTATATAATCTATGGAGCCTCTTGCGGGCAAAGCAGCCCCACATCATGCGGCGGGCCCATGGCAGGTTCCTGCGTTTTATTCAAAGCTTGCCGTCAAGGTGCGCCGAGCCTTTACAATAGGACAGTCCCAAGGACGTATTCGATAGCTTCCGCGCAGCGCATGCGCGCCGCGCGTGAAAGGATATATTGCCCCATGCCTTCAACCCTTCCCGCTCCCATCGATAAGCTCGCCATCGTCGTCGTTACGTACAAGCGCCAGGAACTCCTGGCCAACTTGTTCGACTCCATGACCGAGCTCACGGCAACGCCCTGGCGCATCGTGATTGTCGATAACGAGAATTCGCGCGAGACCGAGGCCATGTGCGCCGCATTTAACGAGCGTCTGGCCAACCTGTGGGGTATCGACACCGAGCAGCCCGACGCGCAGGGCGGCACCGACCGTGTCATCTACGCCCCGCAGCTCGAAAACGGCGGCGGTGCGGGCGGCTTCTCCGCTGGCACTAAATGCGCCTACGATCTGGGGGCCCAGTGGTTCTGGGTGATGGACGACGACGTGCTCGTCATCCCCGAAGGCATCGAGCGTCTTGCCAAGTGGACCGACCGCTACGATGTCATCCAGGGTTCGCGCCTGGACTTTGACGGCGGCGCCTTCTTTTGGCAATACCAACTCATCCTTTCGCTCGGCATTCCCAACCCTGTCGCCAAGTGGGACTTGGGACCCGAGGGCTACCGCACCATGAACCAACTGTGCTTTGAGGGCGGCATGTTCTCGCGCCGCGTGGTCAACAAGATTGGCCTGCCCGACGCACGCTTCTTTATCTACGGCGACGATGCCTGCTACGGCTACGTGGCCAGCCAGCACTTCCCCGCCGCCGTGGTTGCCGACGTGGTGCTCAAGCGCGCCCGCGCCGTCTCCAACTGGGACATCGCCGGTAAGCGCCAACTCAACTCCACGAGCGACACCAACCGCTATTACATCATGCGCAACCGCGGCTATCTGGCCCGCTACATGCAGATCTATGGCGACTATCACCCCATGCTGTTCCGTCTGGGCAACGCCGCGACCTTCTGCAAGGAGTTCATTCGTCTGGCCGCCGTTGACAAGTGCTTTAAGACCGGTATTCCGGCGCTGCGCCGTGGCATGAAGGACGCCCGCAAGATCATCAAGGACCCCAACTGGAAGCCCATGCCGCCCCTGAAGGACGCCGAGTAGCAAAGGGCTTTCGCCATCCCCTATAACCGCTGGCACACCACGGACACGCGCTGCCCGTCAAAGCCAAAGCCCCAGCGCATACGCCCGACGGCAGGGCGTGGCACGCGAATATCATCGATGCCGTTGCGCTCGATTTCGAGCAGCGCCTGAACCGCCAACAGTTCCAGGCCCAGGGCATCGACGCCAGGGTCGTACATCATGTTGATCGTTATCAGCGGGCGCTCGTCCAGCATGCCGAGCGTGTCGGCCACGTCAAACACCCGACCGGTGGGAATCACCTGGATATCCCAGCGATCCGAGACGCCACTTCGCTTGGAGCTGGGATTGCAATAGCCGGGCAGTCCAAAGCAGAGCCCCTGAAGCGCCAGATGATAGGCTGTCGGCATATCTGATTGGCCCACATCGATGCCCAGATCGCCGATAGCACAGCTCAAAGCTTGCTTTACAGTGTCCTCGTCTCCTCGACACAGCCCGTCATGGAACGAGTCGATAACTCCAACGTCCTCAACGGCGCACTCAAACCATTCCAGAATTACAAGACGGAGCGCCTGACGCACTTCGTTGTTAGGCAGACGCAGGGAACGAAGGCACGCGCCGTCCTCCGAATGCCCCGTCATGTCCGTCGTAAGAAATCCAGACAGATACAGCGCTGTCCAGATATCTTCGGGCTTGGCAGCATCGGCCTCCTCGGCATGCACATGCACTGGCGCCTCAATAAACCCATGCGGCTCAAGCAAATCGAACAATGCGGACAGGCGCATGAGATTCCAGTCGCCGACGCATGCGCTCAGACGGTCGGCGTAACCATACAGATCTGCCCGAACGGGCGCGACGCAACCGCGATGTGCGTAGTCCACCACGCGCTCCGGGATCGAGCAATAAAAACCACCAAACAGATAGCCCTCGAGCCACTCACGCGCGTCATCCAGACAGCCGTTGCGACCGATGCGATCCAACAGCACCTGGACTTCGTCGTCCGAAAAACCGAACCATCGATCACACCAGCTCGACAGCGGTGTCGCCGACCGATAGGAAACCCCACGTTGGGACAACGCGAACTCGGCAGGACCGGGGCGCTCGCCCATAAGACACGTCAATCGCAACGAGTCGCCGGCGTCGGCAATGGTGTCGAACAACATTCGGCTGAGCGACTCTAGGGAATCCACGCTACCGTCGTCCTTAGCGCCCAAACGCTTTGGACATACCACGTCGTAGTCGTCTATCAGAAGAACAACATGTTCATCGAAAGCTACCTGGAGCAGTTTAATAAGCACGCCAAGCGCCGCATCGATCTCCCTATCGCTGGCCACCCCACGCGCCACCCTCTCGATAAGACGAACCTCACGTCTTGACAGATCAGGCGCGGCAAGCAGCGGCAGCAATCTGGCGCACTCGCGCACGACAGCTCCGCGAATTGCTGCCGCAGCACCAGCGCCATGCCTCGAAGCGGCAGCTGTAAAGTCGAGCATGATGACCGGATAACTCGCGTACTCATCACGATAGCGACCGCCGCCCGCCTGCCAAATCTGGGTACCAGCGAACAGGCTTCGATCCGGCAGCCGGTGATCAGGTCGTTCCAAATAGCACTTGAGCATCGATAGATTCATGCTCTTGCCAAAACCCTTGGGCCGACAGCAAAGCGCAACAGGTGCTTCACTGTCCAATATATCGGCAATAAACATAGTCTTATCGACGAGCAAACACCGATTGATTGCATCGGAAAAGTCGTATGCATCAACCGGTAGAGCTGCGCTATCCGCATGATTGAGCAACCGTGCACCGAACGCATGAGTAAAACCACAATTCACCTGTTCAGACACCGTAAACTCTCCTTCTAACGCAGCACGATGTCCATTGTAGCGAGCGGGTAGAGCGCAACAATATCGACATGCAAACGTTTCGGGCAGCGGTAGCAACAGACCCCCGAGGGGGCATAACAAATCGTTGCACAACAAAAAAGGGGCCCGATGCCGCCGCACCGGACCCCGTCCCAAACTCTTATAGAAAACGATTTGGAAGATTACTCCTCCAAGCCGTCCTCCCCAGAAGCCTTCTTCTGCTGATCGAGCTTATGCTTACCACTTACGATAGACGTAGCGCCCAGTGTGGCCAAGCTTGCACTGGCAAGGCTCGCCATCACAATCAAGTCGCCCGTCTTGGGCATGTTGCCGCCCGAGGACTTGGTAGTTGTAGTCGTCGTGGTCGTGGTGGTCACCGTTTTGGAGTCATTTTGCTCTTGGACCTGGTTGTCAGCACCGCTCTTGTCGTCGTCTTCGGACTGTTTCTTTTCGCCCTCGGCCTTGCTCTTGTCCTTCTCCTCAGATTCAGACTTCTTATCCTCGTCCTTCTTCTGTTCGGACTTGTCGCTCTTCTCCTCAGAGCTAGAACCCTTATCGGATTCGGTCTTCTCGGAAGCCTTGTCCTTGGAGTCGCCCTTTGCGGCTTCGATCTTTTCCGTGGAAACCTGATCAGAGTTGCCCTTGTTCTGGGTCGAGCCGTTATTGACGCCAGCCATCAGCGAAGAGCCCAGCGTAGAACCAAGCTGCTCGGAGAAAGAAGGCTTCTTGTCCGGCGAAGCAACGGGAACGTCCGGCGCCTTATTCGAGTCATCCTTGGAAGCATCGGAACCAGGGGTTGCGTCAGAGCCGGAGCCGTTGTTAGAGCCGGTGCCAACGGACGAATCGCTCGAGCCGGTGGATGAGTTAGAGGTGCCAGCACCGGTCGAACCAGAAGCGTCGCTGTCCGTATTGCCTGCAGAGCTTGAAGACGAATCGCCCGCAGCAGAGCCGTTCGAAACGGAGCCGTTCGAGGTGGAGCCGTCGTTGGTAGTGCCACCAGCAGAGCCATCACCGTCAGCATCGGTCGAGGGCGCATCCATCCTGTCATCGTTAGCATCGTCACGCGAGTCGTCATTCGAATCAGGCGCCGGCGTAGGCTCGGGCTGCACGGGCGTCGCAGCGGCAGCGGCCTCGTCCTCGGCGATATAAACCAAGCAGTCCTTCAGCTCGTTGCGGTAGCGGTTCTTCCAGCCCTCATGATACTGGGGCTGGCTCGAAAACTTGGTGGCAACGTTATCGACCACGCTATTGAAGAGCGCCGTCACAAACTCGCGGTCGGACATATCGTTGGAGAGATTCGCCCAACGGAAGAAGTCCCTGCAGCCACCGGTGCCGCACATGTTGGTAATGCTCCACACCATGCCCTTAACGCAATCGGCACGGCCCGAAATATCAATACCTAGGCCGCTCTTGAGCCACGCCTCGGTCACCGCATAGTACGAGTTGTACGCATAGGCATCTTGCAGAGCCGAAAACTCAGCAGGGTCGGTGTTATAAGCGCCCTGGAAGGCCTCCTGCGCAATACGGCCCAGCTCAGTGAGCTGGGCGTTCTCGTACATGGCATTGCTCGTGTTAGAAATCTCGCTGCCGCGATCAATCGCATCCTTGAGCATGCTGTATTTCTCGGGATTGTAGTTGTAGACCTGCTTCATAAACGGAATGAGCGACCAACGACGGTCGAACTGGTAATAACCCAGCGCGTTATAGCCGTCGCCATACGAAAAGCCCTGGTTATAGTTGCCATGGCTCTCGTACTTGGTAAAGTACTTCATCTCGGGGGTCACGTTAACAAACGAAACGCCCTGGACCGACCTCAGCACGCCCGAGAAGGACTGCTGGGTGTAGAGACCCTTATCGATATCGGTGGCATCCGAGGCAACGCCCGGCGTGGGCTCCTCGGCAGCGGCGGGTGCCGGCACGGAAACGGCGCCAAACGAAAGCGCCAGCGTCAGGCCCGCGACAATCGCAGAATGCTTGGGCTGCATAAGATCCTCCCTGCATTGGTGTAGTTAAAGTGCAGTTTGCAAAGATAGAAATAAGTATTGCAGCTCGCCCGTTGTTGCACAACAACCCCTCGGTAAACGGCAACAACCCTCCGCGAAATCTTAAGGAATTGCGCTCAACCTACAGCTTAATGTCAAAGTTGATCTCTGGGACGGCGGCAAGGTCGGCCAACGACACGCCGTCGACGTACTTTTCGATCACGTCGTCCAGACCGCGCCAGAATTTGACGGTCGAGCAGAGATCGCTGCGAGCGCAGCTGTTGTCGATGCCATCGCACGCCACCGGAGCCGTGCTGCCCTCGACGGCGCGCAGGATGTCGCCGGCACGCACCTCGGCCGGGTCCTTGGCCATCATGTAGCCGCCGCCCTTGCCGCGCACGCTCTTAAGTAGGCCCGCCTTCATGAGCGGACGAACCAGCTGCTCCAGATACTTTTGCGAGATACGCTCGCGGTCGGCGACCTCGCGCAAAGCGATCTTGCCCTCGGCGTCGCCCAGCGCTGCGATATAGATCATCAGTCGGAGGGCATAGCGGCCCTTAGAAGAAATGAGCATACCTACCCTCCCATCGCATCTGGGACAACATAACCAGGTTTGTTTGTCCCAAATCTTAAGTAAGTGGGACAAACACAACAGGTTATTTTGTCCCAGAATTTGAAAAGTCGAGTGGATTAGTCGGGTTTTCCCTTGACTAACGCCGAACCCATAGTAACTTTATTCCGAGAAGATTCCTAGGGTTTAGTACACCTATGAGTACACCATATACAGAGAGGGACAGCATGAGCGCAAATCCGCTGCTTTCCATCGAAGGTCTGACTGCCTCCGTGGACGAGAAGACCATCCTCCACAACGTCAACCTCAACGTCGCCGCCGGCGAGACCCACGTGCTGATGGGCCCCAACGGCGCGGGTAAGTCCACCCTTGGTCACCTGGTCATGGGCGACCCCGTCTACACCGTCAACGACGGCCGCATCATCTTTGACGGCCAGTACATCACCGGGCTCACCACCGACAAGCGCTCGCGTGCCGGCCTGTTCCTGAGCTTTCAGGCCCCGGTCGAGATCCCGGGCGTGCCGCTGTCGAGCTTTTTGCGCGCCAGCATCGCCGGCCGCCCCGGTCTGGAGATGAAGGGCAAGGAGTTCCGCCGCCGCGTCAAGGAGCTCGCGGCCGAGCTCAACATGGATACCGCCTATCTCAACCGCGAGCTGGGCGTGGGCTTCTCGGGCGGCGAGAAGAAGAAGGTCGAGATGCTCCAGCTTCTGCTGCTGCAGCCCAAGCTCGCCATCCTCGACGAGACCGACTCAGGCCTGGACGTCGACGCGCTTTCCACCGTCAGCCACGGCATGGACGCCTACCGCAAGAGCTGCGACGGCTCCATGCTCATCATCACGCACAACACGCGCATCCTGGAGCACTTGGATGTCGACCGCGTCCACGTTATGGTCAAGGGTCATATCGTGCGCGAGGACGACGCCTCGCTCATCCCCTGGATCGACAAGAACGGCTTTGAGACCTTCGAGCGCGAGGCCGCCGAGCAGCGCGCCCAGGCCGAAGCCGCCGCTGCCGGGCAGCAGGCGTAAAGGGGCGACGCAATGACCAAGAACCGCACCGAGGTCGCGGACATCGACCGCAGCCTCTACGACTTCACCTATGGCGAGGAGGGATTCGAGCGCCTCGACGCCGGCATCACGCCCGACATCGTGCGCGAGATCAGCGCCAAGAAGGACGAGCCGCAGTGGATGCTCGACCTGCGCCTCAAGTCCCTCGAGATCTTCAACCGCTTCCCTGACCCGACGTGGGGCCCCTCCATCGAGGGCCTGGACATGGACAACATCGTCACCTACGTCAAGCCCAACACCGACCAAAAGCACGACTGGGAGTCGGTGCCCGACGACATCAAGAACACCTTTGAGCGCTTGGGCATCCCCGACGCCGAGCGCAGCTACCTGGCGGGCGTCGGCGCGCAGTACGACTCCGAGCTCGTCTACCACAACATGCAGGATACGGCGTCCAAGATGGGCATCGTCTACTCCGGCATCGAGGAGGCCCTGCACGACCCGCAGTGGGAGCCGCTCATCCACGAGAAGTTTATGACGCTCATCCCGCCCACCGACCACAAGTTTGCGGCCCTGCACGGCGCCGTATGGTCGGGCGGCTCGTTTGTCTACGTGCCCAAGGGCACCAAGCTCGACTTCCCGCTGCAGAGCTACTTCCGCCTTAACGCCAAGGGCGCCGGCCAGTTTGAGCACACGCTCATCATCGTCGAGGACGATGCCGACCTGCACTTTATCGAGGGTTGCTCCGCGCCCAAGTACAACGTGGCCAACCTCCACGCCGGCGCCGTCGAGCTCTTTGTGGGCAAGCGTGCGCACCTGCGCTACTCAACTATCGAGAACTGGTCCAAGAACATGTACAACCTCAACACCAAGCGTGCGCGCGTGGACGAGGACGGCGACATCGAGTGGATCAGTGGCTCCTTCGGCAGCCACGTGGGCTACCTCTACCCCATGAGCGTGCTCAACGGCCGCCGCGCTCGCTCGAGCTTTACCGGCATCACCTTTGCCGGCGCCGGGCAGAATCTCGACACCGGCTGCAAGGTCGTGCTCAACGCCCCCGAGACCTCGGCGACCGTCGAGACCAAGGGCATCTCCAAGAGCGGCGGCATCCAGACGTTCCGCAGCTCTATTGTGGCGACACCCAAGGCCGAGGGTTCCAAGGCAACCGTGAGCTGCCAGTCGCTGATGCTCGACGACCAGAGCCGCTCCGATACCATCCCCGCTATGGACATCCGCGCCAAGAACGTCGACATCGGCCACGAGGCCACCATCGGCCGCATCGGCGACGACAAGGTGTTCTACCTGATGAGCCGCGGTATCTCGGAGGAAGAGGCCCGCACCATGATCGTCAACGGCTTTGCCAACCCGGTCTCCAAGGAGCTGCCGCTTGAGTACGCCGTCGAGATGAACAACCTGATCAAGCTCGAGATGGAAGGAGCGATCGGATAATGAAACAGACCACGAACACCGCTGCGACCACGCTCGAGCAGGTTAATGCGATGCCGGCCGCAACTTGGGGCTGGCTCAAGATGAACCAGACCAAGCTCGAGCTTTCGGACGAACTTGCCGCCGCCCCCGCCGAGGCCGTTGAGGTCGAGGGCTTGGACGAGCAGCTTGCCGGCTCGGCCGACGCCTTCGACGCCGCCATGGACGCCATGGCCGAGCGCTTCCCCGAGCGCCGCGCCTCCGCCCCCGGCGACGCTGCCGACCGTGCCCGCATCACGCCCGAGACCGAGCTCGACGTGCCCGCCACCTCTGTTTACCAGGCCGGCGCCATCAAGCTCGAGGAGGAGCTCTCCCCTGCCGAGGCCTTCGAGACCGGCATGGGCGAGGCCGCCTATGCGTATCTGACCGAGCACGCCACCAAGCGCATCGTCATCGATGTTCCCGCCTACCAGCACGCCGCCGTTACCGTGCGCGTGAGTGGCGTCGACGCAGCGGCTGCGATTGCCGCCATCGACGTCGTCGCCCGCCCGCAGGCAACGCTCGACCTCGCCCTAGCCCTGGACTCCCCCGTTGCCGGCGAGGGCGTCGTGGGCTCCGTGCTGCGTGTGTGCGCCCACGAGTACGCCACCGTCAACGTGACCTGCACGCAGACACTCGACGACAGCTGGATCGCACTCGACGACACCGGCCTGTTCCTAGACGAGGGCGCGCGCGTCAACGTGCAGCACACTGTCCTGGGCGCCGGCGCCAGCGCCACCGGCCTTGCCGGCGACCTGCTGGGCGATACCGCCAAGGTCACCATCGATACCGATTACCTGGGCGCCTGCGAGCAGGTGCGCGACTTTAACTACGAGCTGCGCCACCGCGGTCGCAAGACCGAGTGCGAGATCGACGCCAACGGCGTGCTGACCGGCACGTCCAAGAAGGTCTACCGCGGCACCATCGACCTCGTGCACGGCTGCAAGGGTGCAACCGGCACCGAGCGCGAGACGGTGCTTTTGGCCAACAAGGGCGTCGACAACAAGACCGTCCCCGTCATCCTCTGCGACGAGGACGACGTCGCCGGCAACCACGGCGCCACCATCGGTCACGTCCGCGACGAGCAGCTGTTCTACCTCGCCTGCCGCGGCCTTGACCAAAACGCCGCCGAGGACCTGTTCATCCGCGCCAAGCTGGAAGACGCCGCGCTTTCCGCCACCGACGAGCGTACCCGCGCCGCCGTCGTCCGCTTGGGCAACAACCTGATCGACAACTTTGAAGAGGAGCTCGCATGATCGACACCGAGCACGTTAAATGCGACACCTGTACCGCCCCCGAGCCCATGGAGCTCGACGCCAGCGACGAGGCCTCGCGCGGCTGGCCTACCGTAGACATCGAGACCAACCCCTACAAGGCACAGTTCCCGCTGTTCCAGCAGCATCCCGAGATCGCCTTCCTCGATAGTGCCGCCACCGCGCAGCGTCCCGCCTGCGTGCTCGACGCCGAGCGCGATTTCTACCAGCGCATGAACGCCAACCCCCTGCGCGGCCTGTACTCGCTGTCCGTCGAGGCCACCGACGCCATCGCGAAGGTCCGCCAACAGATCGCCGACCTCATCGGCGCCCCCCAGGCCAACGAAGTCGTCTTCACCCGCAACACGAGCGAGTCGCTCAACCTGGTCGCCAAGAGCTTTGCACCCACAGTCCTCGAGCCGGGCGACGAGGTCGTCATCACCATCATGGAGCACCACTCCAACCTGATTCCGTGGCAGCAGGTCTGCCGCGAGACCGGTGCCAAGCTCGTCTACCTCTACCCCACCAAGACCGGCCAGCTCACGACCGAGGAGGTTCTGGCCAAGGTGGGCCCCAAGACCAAGATCCTGGCCGTGGGTCAGGTCTCTAACGTCCTGGGCGTCGAGAATCCGGTCAAGAACCTCGGCAAGCTCGTGCACAAGTACGGCGGCTATCTGGTCGTCGACGGCGCACAGTCGCTGCCGCACATGCCAGTCAATGTGGCCGATCTGGGCGCCGACTTCTTTGCCTTTAGCGCGCACAAGGCCATGGGCCCCATGGGCATCGGCGTGCTGTGGGGCAAGATGGATCTGCTCAACGCCATGCCGCCCATGCTTACCGGCGGTGAGATGATCGACTCGGTTACTGAGCAGGACGCCGTCTGGGCTCCCGTCCCCGAGAAGTTCGAGGCCGGCACGCAGGACGCCGCCGGCATCTTCGCCACAGGCGCCGCCCTCGACTACCTCGTCAACACGGTGGGCTACGAAAACATCCAGGCACGCGAGCAGGCACTCGTCCACTACCTGATGGGCGAGCTCATGCAGCTCGACTTTGTCCAGATCATCGGCTCAATCTATTGGGATAACCACCACGGCGTCGTGAGCTTTAATGTCAAGGGCATCCACCCGCACGATGTCGCGAGCATCATGGACATGGACGGCGTCTGCATCCGCGCCGGTCACCACTGCGCGCAGCCGCTGCTCACCTGGCTGGGCGTCGAGAACCTTGCCTGCTGCCGCGCCAGCGTAGCCTTCTACAACGACAAGGCCGACATCGACAAGTTCATCGCCGGCCTGCATCACGTTTGGAGCACGTTCAATGGGTAATCTGTACACCTCCACCACATTTATGGAGCACAACTCGCACCCCGACTATAAGTACGAGATGGATGCTCCCACGCACGAGCACGACGGCATCAACCCTAGCTGCGGAGACGAGCTCACCTTGCAGCTGCGTGTCGAGAACAACGTGATCGAGGAGGCCTCCTTTACCGGTCACGGCTGCGCCATCAGCCAGGCCAGTGCCGACATCATGGCCGACCTCATCACCGGCGAGACCGTCGAGGAAGCTCGCCACCTGGCAGAGCTCTTCCTCGCCATGATCCGCGGCGAGAAGCTCTCCGAGGAGGACCTGGAAGACCTGGACGAAGCCGCCCAGCTCCAGGACATCTCGCACATGCCCGCCCGCGTCAAATGCGCCGAGCTCGCCTGGCGCACCCTCGACGGCATGCTCACGGGACAAAATAATCAGTAGTATTTGTCCCAAATCTTAAGAATTTTATTGGCCGAATCGCTTGACAAGAGTGGTTCGGCCATTTTCTATTCCGAGCCCTCAGCCTGAGCCTTTACCTGCGCATAAGCGCGCACGATACGAGAGACGGTACTCTTGCTGATTCCCGTATACCGTTCGATCTCGCGCACCGTGTAGCCGCCATCGTGCAGAGCGAAAATGATTCCGTCTCGCCGCGAGGGCGCTACGGTCTTGAGTTCGTTGAGCGGCACACCCAGGCGCTTCGCCATCTTGTCGGCAAACGCACGCCGCTCCCACTCCGTCTCATCCATATCGTGAATCACCGGATCGGAACCATCGGGCATCGACAGAGAATAATCCAGAAACCCCTTGGCAGACTCAAAGAGCTCAAGCACACAAGAAGGATCCGAAAATCCCCTCGTCATATCGTTGTCATACGCTCGAAGATACTCGGCAAAGCTGCTCCAGGGATAACGCTCGATCAGGGCGATACCCGCCTCCTGCGGATTAGCGTGAACATAGCGAATGGCAGCCATCAGATAACGGTCGGTATCGAGCGAGCGCCGGTCAAAACGGTTCTGGAACAGATGGCCCGTGCGCCCCGTGCGTTTATTGAACCGCCGCGCGTACGTCAAAAGCAGCCGGTGCATCGCCGCGCTCATCGCGTCCTCGTAATCTGCAAACACCAAATGCACGTGATTGCCCATAAGGCACCAGGCTACAACCGTCACGCCCGCCTCGCGGCAGCAATCACGCATCAGCTCCAAAAACTCCCACCGGTCTTCATCGCCCTCAAAGATGAGCTGCTTGCCCACACCGCGGGCACAGACATGGTAAAAGCCGGTAACCGTTCTCCAAACGCGCTGCATGGCGCTCCCTTCGCCGGGATCTGATTGCCATCCAATACAGCACGATTGAAGCGTGCCATCAAAACATTCACGCAAAACAATACACTCGCGCGGCCAAAGGCAGTAAACGGGCGGCGAACGGCACCGTTGCAACAGGTCAGACCCCGCAACGCATACAAGAGCTGACCAAAAGCTTGCCCAAGACGAACCCCCTCTACGGAAATTCGCGACCACAGAACATATAGTTAAACCGTTTCAATTAAAACTTCCGGACTTCTCGCTACGAAAACTGAGCCGTTCGCCGAATATTCCGTGCATTTCGCGGTATTATAGGGGCTGCATGTCATGTCCCTTTCGAAGGGTCGCCCGGCAATCGCCAGCCACGACCCCCAGACGGGACGCCAACACGATAGAGAGGAGAGGCATGCAGTACTCACAGGAAGTGGAGAACATGTGCCCCGTTGCCAAGGGTGCATACCACGGCCCCGCACCCATCCCCGAGGAGGGCAAGTGGGTCCAGGCTAAGGAGATTTCCGACATCTCCGGTCTTACGCACGGTGTGGGTTGGTGCGCACCTCAGCAGGGCGCCTGCAAGCTCACGCTGAACGTCAAGGACGGCATCATCGAGGAGGCCCTCGTTGAGACCATCGGCTGCTCGGGCATGACCCACTCTGCTGCCATGGCTTCCGAGATCCTTCCCGGTAAGACCATCCTCGAGGCCCTCAACACCGACCTCGTCTGCGACGCCATCAACGTTGCTATGCGCGAGATCTTCCTGCAGATCGTTTACGGCCGCAGCCAGACCGCGTTCTCCGAGGGCGGCCTGCCCGTGGGCGCCTCCCTCGACGACCTCGGCAAGGGCCTTCGCTCTCAGGTCGGCACCATGTTCGGCACCAAGGCCAAGGGCGCTCGTTACCTCGAGCTCGCTCAGGGCTACGTCACCCGCATGGCTCTCAACGACAAGAACGAGATCATCGCTTTCGAGTTCCTGAACCTCGGCAAGTTCACCGACGCCGTCAAGGCCGGCAAGACCCCCGAGGAGGCCATCGCTGGCGCTATGGGCCACTATGGTCAGTGGGAGAACGCTGCCAAGTACATCGACCCGCGCACCGACGAGGAGACTCACTCCGTCGCCAGCGTGTTCCCGGTTCACGAGTAGAAAGGGAGGGAAATAACTATGACTGTTACGTTCGAAGGTTACGAGCGCCGCGCTGACAAGATCAACAAGTGCCTCGCCGACAACGACATCGCCTCCCTCGAGGAAGCTCTGCAGATCTGCACCGACAAGGGCTTCAACCCGCGTGAGATCGTCAACAACACCCAGTCCATCGCCTTCCAGAACGCCGAGTGGGCCTACACCCTCGGCTGCGCTCTCGCTGTCAAGCGTGGCGCCAAGACTGCTTCTGAGGCTGCCGCCATCATCGGCGAGGGCATCCAGGCCTTCACCGTTCCCGGCTCCGTCGCCGAGGACCGCAAGGTCGGTCTGGGCCACGGCAACCTGGGCGCTATGCTGCTCTCCGACGACACCGAGTGCTTCGCCTTCCTGGCCGGCCACGAGTCCTTCGCTGCCGCTGAGGGTGCTATCGGCCTGGCTCTGAACGCCAACAAGGCTCGCAAGAAGCCGCTGCGCGTTATCCTGAACGGTCTGGGCAAGGACGCCGCCCAGATCATCGCCCGCATCAACGGCTTCACCTACGTGAAGACCCAGTTCGACTACTACACGGGCGAGCTCAAGGTCGTCGAGACCATCCCTTACTCCGATGGTCCCCGCGCTGCCGTTAACTGCTACGGCTCCGACGACGTCCGCGAGGGCGTTGCCATCATGTGGCACGAGAACGTCGACATCTCGATCACCGGTAACTCCACCAACCCCACGCGCTTCCAGCACCCCGTCGCTGGCACCTACAAGAAGGAGCGCCTCGAGGCTGGCAAGAAGTACTTCTCCGTCGCTTCTGGTGGCGGCACTGGCCGTACCCTGCACCCGGACAACATGGGCGCCGGCCCTGCCTCTTACGGCATGACCGACACCATGGGCCGCATGCACTCCGACGCCCAGTTCGCCGGTTCTTCCTCCGTGCCTGCGCACGTCGACATGATGGGTCTCATCGGCATGGGCAACAACCCCATGGTCGGTGCCACCGTCGCCTGCGCTGTCGCCGTCGAGGAGGCCCTCAAAGCCTAATCGCGCCCGTGCGATGCTCATATAGTTGAGCTTTGGAGCCGCTACCTTTCGAGGTAGCGGCTCTTTTTGTTTGCGCTGCTGCAGGGTGGCTAACGCCAATATATCAGTTGGGGCGATATACGAGATGTGATGAAATGGAGCATCAGAACGCCCATGACGCCCACCTGCCATATGTGCCCTTTACCGATTTGCCGAGTCTTTGCGGCCCCATTGCCGATCACCCGTGCGACAATGCGCCGGACGAGAAAGGAATCCGATGGAATCGACTGATGTACTGGTAATTGGATCTGGCATTGCGGGACTTTGCGCCGCCATCGAAGCGGCACGCACGGGTGCAACCGTCACTGTGGCAAGCGCCGGCAAGACTATGAGTGGATCGAGCTTCTTCCCCGGAACCTGGGGCCTGGGGCTTATCGGACCCGTTAACGAAGACGACGAACAAGACCTCATCGACACCATCCAGACCGTTGGTGGCGGCGTCGCCGACCCCGAGCTTGTCCAGACGTTTGTCCGCGGCATTCCCCAGGCAATTACATGGCTCGAACGGGATCTGGGTGTTGAACTTCAACGCCCACAAAATGCCGAGAGCGCCCAGCAAAAGCAGTTTATCCCCTGCTTTGACCACAAGACGCGCATGTGGCGCGGCCTCACCCGCAAGCCCCTTGAGGACGCTCTGACGACCCGAATCGAGTCACTCGGCATTCGCCTGCTCCCCCGCTATGAGCTTATCGACCTTGTTGAGGACACGAACGGTAGAATAACCGGAACCGTGCTCTACGACCTCACCGAAAATCGAATCGTGCCCTTTGCTGCCAAGGCCACGATCATCGCAACCGGTGGCACAGGCGGCCTGTTCGAGCGCAGCCTTACGTCGGCTGATGTGCTCAGCTCCTCGCAGGCCATCGCGCTGGCGCACGGCGCAACACTTACTAATATAGAGTTCATGCAGATGATGCCCGGTTTCATCGAGCCCAAGCGCAACCTGGTCTTCAACGAGAAAACCTGGCGCTACGTACATGTAGACCAGCCGGTAGATATTGCCGACGACAAGCTGGACGACCTGCTTGAGCAACGCTCCGGATACGGTCCCTTCACTTCGCGCCTGGCTTCCAGCGCCATCGATCTCGTCATCGATCAGGCAGGTGTCGAAGGCCTGGCACTCCACTACGACTTTCCCCGCGAGGATGTCCCAGAGTTTGTGCAGACCTTTGCCACCTGGCTGCAAGACGAGCACGGCATCGCCCCGACTGACGAGATGCGCGTTGCGATGTATGCCCACGCCGCTAACGGCGGCATCAAGATCGATAAGACCGCGCAAACGGGCGTTGAGGGCCTCTACGCTTGCGGCGAGGCGACAGGCGGCATGCACGGCGCCGACCGCATTGGTGGCTTGTCAAGCGCCAACGGCATCGTGTTCGGGCGCATCGCAGGCGCATCGGCAGCCCAAGCAGCACAGAAAGAGCCCGAGACAGCCCTGAAGGCGGATATCGCCCTCCCCCAGTACGGCATAGCCGCAACAGATGCCGAACGCCTGACACACAGCCTAAGGCACACGATGAGCACCTATTGCATGATCAACAGGACCGAAACAGGCCTATCCGAGGCACTACACGAGCTTGAAAACATTCAAGATGATGCCACAGCTCTAAATAAGCCGCATGCCAACGACAGCGAAATCGCTGCGCTCGCCCGCATACAGTCGCAGATTCAACTAGCACAGGAAATGGTCAAAGCCATGCGCAACCGAACCGAAAGCCTGGGCTCGCACTATCGAGCGAATTAAACTGGACACCTATCTAAAGCAGAACACAACTAATCGATATCTATGGGCCCCGTGAGCTCGAAGTGGCACGGGGCCCATTCGTGTCCGCACGGCAGCGTATCCTTATTCCGAATACAGAGCGTGCAAAGCCTGCATAGACAATAGACCAGCGAGGAGGAGATATGGACAGTAGAGATATCGAGAAGTGGCGTGTCAAACTTGATAGCTACGCCAATGTGGAAGACGGCGTTGAGTATTGGCTCGCACGCGATTTAATGGAACCCATGGGATACACTCGATGGGAGAACTTCGCCGAAGTTGTTAAGAGGGCAAAAGTCTCGTGCGAAACAAATAAAACTCCAGTTGATTCCCATTTTCGTGACACCACGAAAATGGTAACTGCCGGTGTCGCCGCTCGTGCGGTTAAAGACTACAAGCTTACGCGCTATGCATGCTATTTAATCGCCCAGAACGGAGATTCAAACAAGCCAGAGATTGCACTCGCCCAAGCATACTTTGCCGTGCAGACGCGCCGCCAAGAGCTCATAGAGCAGCGCTTCGCAGAGATTCAGCGCTTACAGGCGCGCCACTCGCTATCCGATTCAGAGAAACAGCTCTCGGGTATTGCATTCAAACGCGGCGTGGACTCCAAAGGATTCGCGATCATCAAGTCGAAGGGCGATGAAGCGTTATTCGGCGGCAGAAGCACGGCGGAAATGAAGCAGCAGCTCGGCATACCCAAGAGCGCGGCATTGGCGGACAGGTTAGCCGATGTCCTCATCAAAGCAAAGGACCTTACGAACTCGATGACGGCCTTCAACGCCGAGGAACACGACCTGTACGGTCTGGACAAGATCAAGCAAGAGCACGTCGAGAACAACACAAGCGTGCGTGGCAGCCTCATCGACCGCGGAATTGTACCCGAGAACCTACCGCCTGCCGAAGATACAAAGAAGCTCGAACGTCGCGTGAAAGCAGACGAGAAAAAGCTCAAGGAGGGTACAGACGGATTCACCGACCCCCAGGGCAGGCTCGACTTGTAAAGCGTCTGTGCCCTTACGGGTTCAGCCTCATGCGAGGTTAATAAAAAAGACGGCCAACCGAAGTTGACCGTCTTAACAATCTTTGGTGGGCCGTCAGGGGGTCGAACCCTGGACCTTGGGATTAAGAGTCTTGAACGTGATGTTATGGAGTGCCTTGTAGCAGCAAAATCGCAGGTAGTTATGTTTCCACACTCTCTCACCGCACTGAAACTGCATTGCAGAACGGATATTGACGGATACCCGGCAATGCATAAAGCCCCTCCCCGTCAGTTCATGCCGGGGAGGGGCTGCATCTATCAATTTCTAAAGTCTTTTTGGCTGCCGACGCGCACGATTGCCCATCCGAGAAGACCGGTCAGCAGTCCTGCAGCAGCGCCGACAATAAAACAGATATCAAACGGATTCATATGCACACCTATCGATAGAGTTGCTTGACGAGCGCTTGGCCGATGGCGACGTTGGTGTCGCGGCCCTGGTATCCGTCCGCACCCGATGATCCGCACGAGATACCTTGAGCGATAAGCCACTGCTGGTGTTTGAAGACCGTTCCCGAACCCATCTGTCGCGCCTGAACACCGCCGACCACGGGATAGACTTTGCATCCGACCTTGTCCTGCAGGGCGCGGACGGCATTCGAGCCAACCCCGCCCTTGACGTACTCGATTACGCCGCGGTCGCATGCCCAAAGGTATCGCTCATTCGCCGGCCATTGACCGGAGATCACGCCATCGGCAGTCGTGCCGAGCTGGCGTTGCAGCTCCTTGGCCATCTTCGGGCCGAAATATCGCGTGTCTCCGAGGCTCGGGACCGTATTGTCCGCGACTTCCGTATTTGACCCATTCAGTGTCTTGCCGTCGCCAAGCCAGTAGAGCGTGCCGTCCCATGGGTAGCTGTAGTACGCCTTGATGTTGGACTCGCGCCCGGTCTGGTCGCCCTTGGTGCCGGTGACGGTCCCCTTTTCAGAAATGGAGAATTGGGCCAAGAGGTCGCCGCGAGCTGATCCATAGGGAGAGACGCACACGGCGGTGTGGCACTTCTCGTTGAGGTAGATGTCTCCACGCTGGGCGGACTTGACGCCCATCTTACGCCAGCCGAAAAGACCCGTCTTGAGCAGCTGCTCCCGCATGTTTCCGGTATACGAGGCTCCGAAGGTATTGACGCCGACCGCGCGGAGGGCGGTCACTACGGCCGAGGAACAGTCGCGATCGCCACCGGCAATAGTGACGGTGGTGCCGTCGGACAGACAAATCGTCTCGGTCGTTCCGTCCCCCATGCGGTTGGCCTGCGAGTATCCGTGACCGCCGCCCCCATCATGGGAGACGAGGTGTTCCATGACCTGCGCGAAGGCCTCGCGCTGTGTGATGGCCATGGCCTACTCAACCGCCTTGGCGTCATATGCGGCATGGGGCTCGCTGTACGACATGGCACGCTTCGAGTCCGACGCGCCCTTGGTGGTCGGATCGACGATCACGCCGAAGCCGGCGAGAACGGTCAGGATGATTCCGACGAGCTGGATGAGCGACCCCTGAGAGATAGGCGCCACGACTCCGAGGATTCCGAGCACCTGATAGGCTGCGCTGATTACGGTGGCGGCCAATGCCGCGAGCGTCTGCTTATTCTTGAAGCGAAGGGCCCAGTTGATTTTCATTTTTCAGCTCCTAATCTGACCCGCCGATACCGTGATGCAGGTCGTAATTCTTCTCGACGCGGTCGAGCCGGTTGAACAAGGTGATGACCTGTTGCTCGACTTTCGTGAGGCGCTCGCCGTGGTCGTCGAGCTTGCGGTTGATCTCCTTGACGCCGTCCTTGATCTCGCTCGTGTCGCCGCAAAGGCTGTCGAGCTTGTCTTCGGTCCGCTGCTCCTTGGCAGACGATGTTTTGGATACGGAGACGCGCCCGATGAAGAACGTGACAATCACAACGGCGGCCGAGAGGACCGACGTTGCCTCCCCGATGCTCAGCGCCGGCACCCTAAACCTCCTCCGCGTACTCTTCTCCGACGATCTCCTCATATTCGTCGCATGTGATCCACTTGCAGTCCACGGCTCGATGCACCATGGCCTTGGTCCAGAGGCCGCGCTCGTAGTAGCGCCTCACCTTGTCATAGTTCTTCGAGTGCGCCACCGTGGTTGCAGCCTTGACGCGTACCGCCATTACTGTTCACCCCCGACCGTCATCATCAGGTAGTCGATGTTTGCCGTGTTGGTCTCGGTTTGGCTGGGCTCGGCGACCTTCTCGCGCATCTGCTCAAGCAGCTTGTCCACGTCCGGGGCCTCACCCTTTCCGTAGGCGGCGACGGCCGCGGTGTAGGCGAGCTTTCGCGCCTTCCGCTCAACGTACTCGTCATCGTCGATAACGCCCGCGTCGTGCGCCGCGTCGGGGTCGCCGATCTGCGACAGCAGATCGCGCAGGGCGTTGACCTTGGCCATGGTGCCGTCTTGAAGCTCGTTGGGGCGCGGCATGTCTTCCTCAGTGTCCATGCGGACTCCTCTCTTGTCGGGGAATGTGTCGCCATCGTATTGGCGCCGTGAGATTGCCGGGCCGCTTCGATGGGCGCAAAGAAAGAAGGCGCGCCGCGGCACGCCTTCGATGCTTCTGTTATTTCGCGGCCGCTTCGCTTAGGCCGCTGCTTTGAGTTGCCGGTTCTCCGCTATTGCGAGGGCTTGCCTCCGCTTGAATCGTCCCTCGGGTTGGCCTGCATTGAGCCCCCCCCCCCCCTCCCGCGCGAGATTTTCGAACAGGCTGCGGTACAGCGCGTCCATGGCCCGCACGCTGCGGTGCGCGTCCAGCCGCTTCATGCCGCCGCGCCAGTTCTGGTAGCTCCGCTCAACCTGCTCGGGGGTCATGATGCCATCGGCGACCATGCGGGCCATCTTCTTGAGCTTGCGGCGCTCCCGCGTTATGGAGTCTCGGCACGGCTTCACGACTATGCGGCCCGTCTCCGTGTAGAAGATGCGCTTCTTCAGCCACGTGAACCCGCGCGACAGCTTCACCACGCGCGTCTTGCGCGGGTTCAGCTCTATGCCCAGCTCGGCGCACTTGCGCCCTATCAGCAGCAGGCACACCTGCAGGTACTCCTTGCTCTCGTGGATCAGGTAGAAGTCGTCCATATAGCGCCCGTAGGCCTCGGGGCGCAGCATCTCGACCACGTAGTGGTCGATGCGGTTGGGGTGCGCCACCGCGCATATCTGGTTCGGCTCGCTGCCCAGACCCAGGCCCACCTCGCCCTGGACGTCTATCAGGCGGTGCTCGAGGGCGACCACTCGCGGGTCCAGCAGCGCGTCGGCCACTTGCCGCTTGACGGGCGCGTGGGCTATGCGGGCGAAGTAATCTGAGAAGTCGCCCAAAAGGATGTATCCCTCGCGCCTGTGCCGCCGCCAGTGGTCGGCCAGGTGGCGCTTGAGCAGCTTCAGGGCGTAGTCGGTGCCGCGCCCCTTGATGTTGGCGGAGTTGGCCGTTATGAGTGTCGGGACTATCGCGGGTACGAGGGCGTTCTGAGAAAGCGACTTCTGAATCACTCGCTCTGGGAAGTGCACGGCGCTGATGTGGCGCAGCTTGCCGCGCTCCCACAGGTCGAAGCGGATGAAGCCTCGGCATATGTCGCGGCCCTCCAGTAGGTCGCGGCGTGACTTGACGGCGTTTCGCAGGTAGTCCTTCATGTACCGCTGCGTCGACGACTTCCACATCACGCCGCGCGCAGCCTGCTTCGACGCCCTGCACAGGCTGTTGAGGTCGGCCACGGACTCAAGCGTGCACGCCTTCACGCGCTCGGCCTTGGCCCTCGCGCGCTTCTCCTCGCGGCGCTTTCGGCGCGCCGCCCGCCTTTGTTCGGAATTCACAGAAGGCACCCCGCACGGCTCTCAGTGTGGCTCTGGCAGCCGCTTGAGGTATGGCCATGAAACGCGGCGAAGCCACGGAGCGCCGCGCCATGCAAGCAGCGTCCGGCCACCCTCGCGGGGTGCGTATTTACGGGCGCATGCCCGACGGTCGCGCCTTCCTTCCTCTCCGCGCTCTGCTTTCGGCTCTGGGGCCTACTCGGTCTGGCAATAAGGGAATCCGGGGCGGGGGCGAACCCAGACGTTCGTCGCGGAGTTGTAGTTGGCATTGCCGTTGTTGTTGACGTAGCACACGTTGGACGACGAGCCACCCATGACGGAACGCAGCCACCAATTGTACCGATATACAAGGCGCGACCGCCGCCCATTATAGCGAACGAAGGCGCTCAAGC
This sequence comes from Collinsella sp. TF12-2AT, assembly GCF_003436735.1. Classification (NCBI taxonomy): domain Bacteria; kingdom Bacillati; phylum Actinomycetota; class Coriobacteriia; order Coriobacteriales; family Coriobacteriaceae; genus Collinsella; species Collinsella sp. TF12-2AT. The sequence continues at coordinate 45,392 of NZ_QSQK01000006.1, forward strand.
TCGGCCTCGGCCTCCGCTATGCGCTCCTCGGTCGATTTCTTCCCGGTCACGCGCACGTTCTTGCGCGCGCCCTTGAGCAGCCTTATCTCCTCCTCGACCATGTTCGCCAGCTGCTCGAAGCGGTTCGCGTTCACGGGCAGCCCAATGTCCATGAGACACTGCATGTCGAGCATCAGCTGCTCGCAGTCGGCTATGGCCAGCGTCAGGTACCGCTTGCGCTCCAGCGCGTTGAACGAGCTGTTTGGGTAGAAGCAGTCGGCGCGGTTGACGTTGTACACGATGCTGCGCGCCGTCTCGACGGTCGGCACCGCGTTGAGCAGGCGGTACGCCTTGGGCACCACCGAGGAGGAGGCCATCAGCTTGTTGACCTCCACGCGGATGGCGATGGCCTGCGTGAAGAACTTGTACTCTGAAACCTCGCGGTTTCGCTGGTAGACGCCGCTCACGTGCACCTCCTGGGGAAACTGGCGAAAAAACCGGCCCGCTTCGCGGGCGAGAGGCGACCGCGCAAGGCGGTCGCCTAAAAGCAGAGTATAGAGCACTCGGCTGGCTAGCCGACGAGGAAGCCGGGGCGGGGGCGAACCCAGACGTACGTCGCGGAGGCGCAGTCGGCATCGCCGTCGTTGTAGACGCAGCACACGTAGGACGACGAGCCACCCATGACGGAACGCAGCCACCAACCGCACCGATTTCCGTTGAGACGGTGCGCCGTGTCGCGGAACAGGTCGAACTGGCAGTCGAAGCCGACGCTGTAGCCCTTGGTGCCCCACACCGGGCAGCCGTACACCTCCATCTCGGACAGCGAGAACACCTTGCCGATATCCTGCCAGCTCCACGAGTTGGAGTCGTTGAGCGCGCCGCTGGCGCTGTAACGCTCCTCAAGCAGGACGCGCTGGGTCAGCAGGTACTTGGTCAGGCTCTCGGGCAGGCACGCCTCGAAGGCCGTCTCCCACGCCTTGAGGTTGCTGTTGGGGTAGGGGCATTTCTGGTCGGCGGTGCCCTGGTTCGTGTTGGTCGTGTTCCACATCAGGAAGCTGTCGTTGGCAACGCCGGTCACGGTCTTGGCCACGGCGATGGGCGCGGAGGCCACGAAGGCGATGTGGTGGCCCTTGCTGTTGTCGCCGCAATAAAGATACGGGTCGATGTGGGCCAGCAGGAAGCGCACGGACTGCTGGGCCGCGACGGCGGATGCGCTCACGAGGGGCACGTCGATGTAGTCCCCGACGCGAAGGCCCGCGAAGTTGCCGACCGCCGCTCGCTTGTGCAGCGCGTCGTACACGCTGCCGCTGCCGATCTCTCCCGCCAAGATGGTGGCGATGTTCTGCCCGCCGTACTTGCCGATTTGGCCCTGGCGGTTGTACTCGGCGTTGTTGAGCGCCGTCTGCGCGTTGCTGCGCGCGGTATCGTCGATGACGTTGAGCGACTGGCCGCCGACGACCAGTGTCTTTGCATTTGCCATTTATCCTCCTTAGGCAAGGGTTACCGTGCTGCCCGAGACCGAGCACGTGCCGCCGAACGACACCGTGTCGCCGGACACCGACGCCTTGGATGCCGGGCAGTAGACGGTCCCGTCCATGTAGATGAACTTCCCCGTCGCGTCGGCGAGCATCGTCGCGAGCTGGCCGTTCTGACGGCGCAGCTCCGCGATATCGGATTCGCCGCCGGCGCCCTGCGCCACCGAGTTCGCGATCTGCAGCGCCTGGTTCGCGGCGGCCTCGGCATGAGACGCCGCGCCGTTGGCCGCGGCGGCCGCATTGCTCGCCAGCGCAGTCGAGGCGCTTGCGGTATCGTTCGCGGCATTCGCCTTCTGAACGGCGGCGTTGGCGTTCTCGGTGGCAGTCGAGCACTTCGCGGCGGCCGTTCTGGCAGCTCCGGCGGCGACGTTGGCGTCATATGCCTGAGTCTTTGCGGTGCCTGCGGCGCTGCTCGCCAGCAACGCGGCGCTCTCGGCCCTCTTTCGCGCCGCCTCGACTTCGTCGTAGTTTGCCGGGCGGAACAGGTAGGTGGTGATGCTACCGTCGCTCTCCGTCACGTCGAGGCCGTCGATATAGTCGTCCTCCCCGACCTTCACCTCGTAGACGGCGGACCCGTCGCTGTTGTTGGCCATGCGGCTTCCCTTCCGCGGGCCTGCGCCCGCACGATAATCAAGCGATGATCCCGATCGCCGTCCAGAGCGGCGGCGACCCGATGAGGATGGCGCGCTGACCGGGCGCCGCGCCCCGACAGGACGTCGTCATGCAGATGCCGGCGACAACCGAGCCCCCGATGCGCACGTCGACGGTCCTGGAGTCCGCCGCGACGACGGTGCCGTAGGCGATCGAGACGCCGGGCGCCGAAGGGCCGGCGACGATATCGGCAAGGTCCGCGGCCAGGGACGGCATGGCGCTCACGAGGCATCACCCCTCATGTACATGCGGAGCTCGATCCTCATGGGGCATCCCATCGAGAGCTCGAGGTCCATCTTCCGGATGCAGGCGCGGGCGAGCTCGATCCCGACAGACGGCAGCCTGATGGCGCACGCCGAGTAGACGTCCGCCGACGTGTTGAAGATCGCCGTGATGATCGGGCGGCGGATGACCGAGCACTCGGTGGCGAGCAGGCTCGCCGCCTTCTCGTTCGCAGCCTCGACCGCGAACTGCGTTGCCACAACGCCCTCCTCGACCTTGACCTGCGCTACGTCGATGTACGATCCGGTCGGCGCGCTAGCGGCAAGGTAGATGTAGCCCGCGCTGTATTCCTCGGACTTGGCCGGGGTGGCCGTGAGCGACAGCCTCGTCCAGCCTGGCCCGATGGCGACCGTCGCGGTCTCTCCCCCGTCGTCCTCGCGCCAGATTGGCTGGACCCTCACCTGCACCCTCTGCGACGCGTAGAGGTAAACGGACTCGGTGTACGGCTGGCCCTTCTTGAGGAATATCTTGTCCTGGGCGATGCCGATCTCGCCGGAGCCCGACCCCTTCGTGATGCGGATCGCCTGGCTGATGCCGCCGATCGGGCACCCGGAAACGCCGACGGTCTCGATGGTCCCCCCGCCGCCGCTGCACCTGAAGGTCGCGCTGTCGTGGGTGCCGTCTCCGGCGAGCGGGTAGGAGCCGCCGGCGATGACGCTCTCCCCTGACGGGAGGTCGCTGTACTGGTACCGCTTCACGATGCGGCGGCCCGTGGAGACGGTCGACCACTCGCTCTGCGGGCTGTCGTCCGAGGCCGTTCCCCTGACGCTCTCGCCCTGGGTAGCGAAGTCGACGTGCACCACGTTCACCGCGTCGAAGTCGTCCTGCTCGTCGGTGAGGTCGGGAAGCACCCGGCAGTCCTCGCCCTCTGAGAAGGTGTGGTCGATCGGCCTCGCCGCCGGTTCCAGGTAACGCCTGAACAGCACGCGCCCGTAGGCATCGGTCGACGCGCTCCTGAATCCTGCAGCGGAGAGCAGCCTATTGACCGCGCCCAGCTTGTTGTCCGGCGTGTCCGCCGTGGCGGCGATCCCGAAGACCCATGCCGTCGACAGCGTGTAGTCGCTCGGCTCCGCGATCACCTCGAGCCCGCACCCCTCCGCGATCGCCTTGGCCGCGGAGACCGCGTTTGCGCCGGCCGGCACGGTGTACGGCTCGTCGAAGTCGTCCTTCGCGAGGTCGTGGAGTCTGCCGTAGAGCGTCGCGATGCCGGTCGCCACCTCGCCGCTCACCGTGCGGGACGGCGTCGAGCACTCGAAGGTCCCCAGGCACACGGTGCGCGACGCGCCCGAGATCGGGTCCTCCGCGTCGAGGTAGATGCGCACGAAGTCGTTGCCCATGTCGAGCCTGCCGACGTAGTCCAGCGATGCGGACTCATAGGTGTCCGTGTCCTGGTTGCGGCTGATGCTCCCGCCGGTGAAGCACTCGATGGCGCCGGCCTCCAGGCCGGTCGACCGCGAAACGCGGGCGTACCGGTAGGAGGTCCTGAACGACGCGAGCCAGATATCATCCGACACCGTTGGGCTCCCTCCATCGCTCCCTCTTCGTCGATACGGACACCCTGTAGTCCTCAGGCGCGCACCTGGTGAGCGTCCCCGTGACGGCGGCGAAGCCGCGGTCGCCCAGATGGGGTCGCACCCAGGCGCTTCCGTAGCGGCCGAACAGGCCGCGGACGCGCAGGTAGTCGTCCTCCTCGATCGTGAACTCCATCGACTCCTTCATCGAGAGGTTGCCGCTCTCGAACCCCATGGGCAGGCCGCCGCCGACGAAGTGGAACTGGTCGCGCTCGCGCTCGGGGCTCGCCGAGTACTGCGGCGGGCCGCCCATGTTCCTGTCGCCCACGACGACCTCGGAGGCGTCCGGCCCGAAGTTGAGGGCGAACCCGTCGCACGGGCACACGGTCCCCACCTCGGTCGTCGAGGTGGTTCCGGAGGCCGCGTAGCCGCGCGCGACGTAGGAGAACCCGACGTTGAGCGGCGGCAGGCGGTCGATGACGCTCTGCCCGGACTTGAGGCCGCTCGCGAGCAGGAGCCTCGAGCCGTCCGCGAGCACGCGCTCGATATCGAACGAGGCGCACGGCGGGAGGCTGTGGACGGTTGCGCGCGTCCCCTTTATGGACATGCCGCCCCTGATGCGGATGTTGCCCTCGGGCGTCATGGCCATGGGGCCGCGCAGCTTGTGGTCCCTGACGGAGAACTCCGAGATGCCGTCGCGCACCGTGACGACGGCTGCGAGCGCGTCGCTGTAGGAGACGTTGACGATGGGCGTGGCGGGCACGAGCCAGTCGGTCGAGAACGAGCGGGTGACGGTCGTGGACAGGCTCGAGCCGCCGCGGACGGTGAGCTCGAGGACGTACGCGGACCTGTTCTCCAGGCCGGAGGCGATCTCGTGCGACCGCGCGCCCGCGGCGACCGATGTGTCGATGACCGCGGAGCCGCCGCGCAGCAGCCTCAGGCGCTGGTAGGTGATGCCGGTCTCGTCGACAGCGGTCCAGGCGGCGCGCAGCGGGAGCTCGACGACGGCCTCGCCGTCCTCCGCGGGGGTCGTGAAGAACGCCTGCGGCGGGTCGGCGACCCTGAACACCGCGTACTCCGACCACGCTCCCCATGAGGGGTCGGCGCCCTTGGTGCGGACGCGTAGCCGGTAGGTGCCCTTCGCGGACAGGGTCAGGGATGTCGTCGACGCGGGCCCGGTGATGTGGTGCGGGACGGTCTTGCCATCGGGCCCGACCAGCTCAATCTGCGCCGCCGTCTGGGCTGTCCCGTCGGGGTGGTTCCGCGTCCAGCCGATGGTCGCCGTCGACCCAGTCGGGTAGGCGGGGTCGACCCCGGAGACGGCGGGCGCGTACGGCGGGCAGATCGTCGCCACTGCGTTGGATGCCGTCCACGCGGAGAAGACGGTGTCCCCCGCGCCCGCCACGGGCTCCTCGCGGTAGGTGCGGACCTCGTAGACGACCTTCTCTCCCGCCACGGCAGACGGGTCGGTCATGGTCCAGACGCCCGGCTCCTGTCTGTCGGCGGTAAGGGCGCGGGGCTTGTAGGTCCTGCCGCCGTCGGAGGTCGCGCGGACATCGAAGCCGCTAATCCAGAACGGGATATCGGGACCCCTAACGACCAGCGAGACCTCGCCGTCGCCGGAGCGCGATAGCGAGACCGATGCCGGTGGGGAGGGCGTCTTGTAGACGCGCACGGAGCTCGTTCTCTCCGACGTGCCGCCTCGCCAGCGCGCCCTTACGTCGTAGTCGTAGTAATTGTTTGCCGATGTCGACGTGTCGCGCCAGTTGGAGATCGTGACGCTGTTGTAGGGGTTCTCGGTGTCGCCGCCGTTGGTATGGCGGTAGACGTTGATGCCGTCGTAGTACTTCCTAGCATCGTCGTCCGGGTGGTTGACCCACTCGAGCTCGGTTGTCCCGTCGGTCGAGCGCGTGACCCTGAGGTCGGTCGGGGCCGCGGGCTCGTATGCCGGGACCTTGCCGATCCTGGCGCCCTCGCCGCAGGAGGTCGTCGCGCCGACCCCGCCGTAGCCGTTGACTGCCACGGACTCGGTGTACGCCTCGACCCAGACGTCGTAGTCGTTGTCCTTGCGTTCCGCGTCGGTGTACCCACTGACGGTGACGGCGCGCTTCCAGGAGGAGGTCGTGTAGCCGTCGCCCGACGCGCGCCAGACGCCGCCGACCTTGACGTGCAGGCGCACGCCGTAGTAGTACCAGTCTCCGAAGTCGACGGTGGCGGTCCAGTAGATGCGGGCCGTGGTGTCGTTCACGTTCGACACGGACGTGGAGAGGTTGACGGTGTAGTACGTCACGCCTCCCCTGGTCGTCTGCGCTGATGCCATCTGCTACCCCCTTCCGGTCCTGACGGTCCTCTTGAGTTCGGAGACCAGCGCCCTGAGCGCCTCCGCGACGCGCTCGTCGACCTCGAGGGCCGACCCGTCGAGGTAGATGTTGTAGACGTCGCCGCGCTGGCCCCCGAGCTTTGCCATCTGCTCGGCGATGGTCGCCGCGAACGGCTCCGAGTACTTTCGGTTGGTGAGCGGCACGATTGCCTCGGCGCCGTCCTCGCCCACCCAGTCGAGCGGGTAGCCGGTCACCGGCGCGTCGACGATGGCTCCGTGCGCGTGCATGCGGATGCCGCCATCGGCGTGCCGTATGCCGCCTGCGGCCTTCTCGTTGCGCGTCCTGTTGACGGTCACGTAGGTCGTGGTGATCGTCGCCGACCTTGAGTGGAACGGCTCGTTCATCACCGCCTGCATCGCAGACTGGCACTTCGGCAGCGTCCCGTAGCTCGCCTTGGCGGTCATCTCCTTGCTCTTGAGCTTGGTGCCGTTGAGCTTGTCCACCGAGGTCTGCGCCCTGTCGACTTCCTTCTTGTCGACCTTTGTCTTGGCGCTCTTGGACTGGAGAGCCGTGCCGTTCCAAGTCACGAGGTTGCCCTGGGCGTCGCGCAGGTCGCCGACGCTCACGTCGACGACGCCGTTCTTGTCCATCAGCTGCGAGCCGTTCCAGGTGTAAACGTTGCCCTGGGCGTCCATGAGCTGGGCCTGGTTGACGGTAACGTTGCCGTTCTTGTCGACGATGGGCTGCGCGTTGTAGTTCTGGACGGCCCACACCATCTGGTCGATGTTGCCGTTGAAGTTGCCGGCGAGCGCGGCGAGGTTGGCGGAGCCGATGCTGTTGAGCGTCTCGGTCGACACGCCGGCGGCGGCGCAGGCGTCCGAGAACGCGCCGAAGTCGATGTTCTCCTTCGAGAACGCCTTCTTGAACTTGCCGCCCATGTCCTCGAGCGCGGCCTGGATCTGGCTCGCGGCGCGGACCGTCGAGGCGGCGCCCTCGTCCATCGATACGCCCCACCCGTCGAGGTCGTCGACGATGGAGCGGGCGGTACCGTCGTAGTCCTGAGCCAGCTTGGCGAGCTGGTCGTCGCTGAGGCTCGCCAGTTGCTCGGTGTCGACGCCGAGCTGCGTGAGAGAGCCGGAGACGGCGGACAGGGTCTCGCCGTTGGCCGAGAGCTGCGCCTGGAAGAGCGTCAGCTGCGCCTGGGCGAAGTGCTCGAAGGTGCTGCCGGCCTCCTGCGAGGTCAGCGCGGCGTCTCCGAGCTTGCCGTTGAGCACGTCGATGCTCTCCGAGGCGGAGTCGAACTGCTTCTTCGCCTCGTTGTACTCCCTGCCGACCTTTTCGGTGCAGGCGAGCGCCTCGAGCTCGCCCTTGGTGAGCTCCGGGTAGGTCTTGGCGAGTTCCTTCAGGCGGTCCTGGTAGGGCTTCGTCTTGGAGGCGAGCGTGTTTGCCGCCTCGGACTGCGCCTGGTACGCCTCGGTGAGGTTCGCCGTGAGGGCGCTCACCTCGGCGTCTTTCTTCTTGGATGCGACGAGCTCGTCGATGGACTGCTTGAGGTTCTTGACGTTGCCGTCCGCGTCGACGTACTGCCCGTTCGCCACGTCCTGCGCCGAGATGTTGAGCCCGAGCTGGTCGTTGAGCAGCTGCAGCGCCCACGTGAGCCTGCCCTGGGCGTCGGTGGACAGGTCGGTCTTGCCGGCATAGTTGTCGATGATCTGCTGCGCGGTGTTGAGCTGCGCGATCTGCGACTCGGCGGCCCTCGTGTTCTCGTTCATGGCGTCGACGTGCTTGCCGATCGACTCGGCGAGCTCGTCGACGGACATGGCGGATAAGCTGGACTTCTTGCCTACATTCTCGACCCTGCCGGCGTAGGAATCGAGCGCCACGGTGTTTGAGGCCGCGTCGACCAGGCCGGTCGTGGCCTTGTTGAGCGCGTCCGTGCGGGCCTGCCACTCGACCTGTTTCTCGATGAGTATGCCGATGCCGGCGGCCGCGACGGTGCAGCCGATCGCGACCGGATTGAAGCCGATGCCCACCGCCTCGAGCGACTCGGCGAATGTTCCGGCGCCCCCGCGAGCGAGTTTGAACGCCTCGGTGGCCTTGCCCACGCCGCTCGCGACGCCGGAGAGGACGGGCACCGCCTTCTGCCACGCCGCGATGCCCGCCGCGCCCGAGACGATCTCGGGCGCCAGGCCCTTGAACCCGCCGTAGAGCTGCTTGACCAGGGGCATCGATGCGGAGACTCCGCCGTTGACGACCTTGAAGAAGCCGTTCACGGCGCCCTTCGCGTCGTCGAGCACCCCGGCGATGTTGTTTCTGCCGATCGCCTCGAACGTCCCGGTGACGCCCTTGGTCACGGAGTTCGACATGTTCTGGATGCTCGTCTGGACGCCGCCGGCCGCGGTCTCGGCCTGGTCCTTGAAGGACGCGAAGCTCGCGCCGCCCTGCGTATCGAGCTCGACCATCTTGTCCATGAGCTGGTCGAGCGTGATGGTCGGGTCCTTGCCCCTGCCACCGAGCGCTGCGTACAGGTCGTTGGCGTTTGCCGTGGGGCCGAGCATGGATTTCGCCAGCTGGTCCATCTGGCCAGGCGCGGCCGTCGTAAGCGAGCGCCAGTCCTCCATCTCGGGCTTGCCCTTGGAGAGGATCTGGCGGAACTGCTCCATCGCCGCCGCGCACAGCTGGGTCGAGCTGCCCGAGGCGATGAGCATGTCGTTGAGCGCGAGTCCGACGTCGGTGGCCTTGTCGAGGTCGCCGACCGTGGCGGTGATGCCCTGGACGACCGAGACCATGTCGTCGAGCCTGGTGGGCAGGGTCGACAGGCGGTCGGACATCTTGCCGATAGACGCGTTGGCGGAATCGGCGGAGTACCCGAGGGACCGCATGACCTTCGGGTAGTTGTTAAGCGTGTCGAAGCGGCTGATCGCCGACCCGACATGGGACGAGATGGAGTCCATGGCCTTCGACGTGAGCGTCGAGAAGGCGCCTATCATCGCGCCGGAGCCGGCCAGCCCCTTCCCGAACCCGAAGCCCGTGCTCTTGCCGAGGCTGGAGCCGGACTTGCTCGCCTGCCCCTCGCACTTGCCGAGCGCGGACTCGACCGACTTGGTAAGGTTGTCGAACCTGGGGACGATCAGCAGGTCCGCGCGTCCGATCTCAGCCATCCGTCACCTCCACCCACTCGGTGTTCTCGATGCGGGCACGAACCGACGCCGCGCGCTCTACCGCGGCGCCGGCGGCGGCCACGTCCCGCGGGCGGGGCACCCTCGGGGCTTCCGATGCCTTGCCGCCGCACAGCGCGGTCGCCGCCGCGTAGACGCTGTCCACGACGTCCGCCGTCAGGTGCTGCTCCTGGGTCCAGCTGCGCTCCGGGTGGAGGGCCGCCACGGTGAGCGACCCGTCCGGCAGCGTCCTCACGAGGTCGTACGCCTCGGCGGCGCCGACCTCGTCGTAGCAACAGCCGTAGAAGACCCTGAAGTCGTGCCTGAGCAGGGGCAGGTGGCGTTCCTCAAGGTCGGCGAGCTCTAGAAGTTTTTTAGTTCGGCCGAGTAGAGCAGCTTGTTGTAGGCGTAGCCCAGCGCATCGTCGTCCTGCGTGCCGTCGTCCTCGGTCACGGCCTCCATGAGGCTCGCGTACTGCTCGTCGCCGAGGAGGAAGCGGAACGCCCCGTCGAGCTCCTCGGTCGTGCGGTCCTCCTTGTTCATGGCGTCGATGAAGCGGCGGTCGTGCGCTCGCTTGACGGGAATGCTCATGGCGATGCCGAGAACGGTCAGCTCGGCGCAGCGTCCTCGCTTCTGCTCGATGAGCTTCGCCTTGTCGGCCGCCGTCTGCGCGGCGGCGGTCGTGAAGCCGAGGACCTTGGCGTATGCCTCGAGCTCGCCCTCGTCCATCATTGCCAGGTAGTCCTTGTTCATCTTTCCTCCCAGATAAAGGGCCGCCCCGGCAAAACCGGGGCGGCGTTTTCGTTATGGCCCTGTCTACGCGGCGGGCTTAGCGCGGTAGATGTCGAACAGCGGCTTGTCCGCGGTCTTGAGGACCGTGAAGGTGAAGCCGTACTGGACCAGTCCGCCGGGCTTGTGCTCGACGTCGTCGTAGGAGTCGATGGAGACGCGCGGGATGACGGTGCGGCGGAGGTTGCCAGTGTCCTCGAGCTCGTCGATGACGAGCGGGACGCGCACGTCGGAGTTGGCGACGGACTTGATGTGGCTGAACGTTCCGTCCTCGTTCGTCTCGACGTTGTCGGCGCCGTAGCGCAGCTTGGCGACGGAGGAGCGGACGGACTCGATGAAGACCATCTTGTACTGGTGCTTCTCCTCGGAGACCTTGGTGAGCACGATGGACTGGTGCCAGCCCTTGAACTCGTTGACCGTCACGCCCTTGGAGGCCGTGAAGCCGTCGGGCGACAGGTCGCCCAGCGACACGAGGTCGGTGAGCGTGGAGATCTTGGTCATGGCGTCGGCCGGGAGCGTCGGCTTGGCCTTGAAGCTCGTGTACACGCAGCCGCCCTCGACGGGTGAGCCGGTGGTTACGAGCGAGGGGTCGATATCGGCCGCGGGGGTCGCGTCCTCTGACGCGAGGGCAATCTTGGCCTCTTCGTTGTTGGATGCCATTTATCCTTCTTTCGGTTGGTATGTCTTCAGTCGGTACAGCGCGTACCAGCGCGGGGACCGGGCGAGGTAGTCGTAGTCGGTCCGCATCTCGAGCTCCTCGCAGGCGCAGAAGCCCCGCGCGAACGGCAGGTGCGACATCGCGTCGCCCACGAGCTCGGCGAGCTCCTCGGCCCTGGCCTCTGTCGGGGCCCACATGATGACCTCGACCTGCGTCGAATCCACGAGCGCGTCCTGCCGCGCGCCCCCGCACCGGCGGACCACCACGACGGTCCCCGGCCGTTCCCCGGGCAGGCCGACCTGAACGGGCACGCCGCCCAGGACGGACTCGAGAATCGCCCTGAGCTCGCCCATCACGTTGAGTCTCGGCACGTTTCCTCCTTAGAGCAGGTGATCGAGCGTGTGGTTGCGGTTCTGGTCGTAGGCGCCTGCCGGGGTCGCGGCGCTTACGACGCCGAAGGTGTCGCAGGAGCCCGACTTGACGACGCCCGCGTAGGGGGCGCTGTCGAATGTCCCCGGGTATTTCTTCTCGAGGGACCTGCGGTAGCCTGACGGCACGTGGTGTGATGCGGCCTCGGCGTTGGCCCTCGCCGCGAGGCGGGCAGTCTCGGTCGCCACCCAGGCGCGGACGCCCGCGCCCTTCGTGACGGCGATGACTCCCGCGTCGCTGTGGACGAAGCGCCCGAACTTGATCTTGTCAGCCATGGACCCTCCCCGCCGTCGCCGTCATGTTCCACGCCGTGGGACAGGGGTTCGTGATGTCGGGGGAACCGACGACCAGCAGCGCGGTGTCGGGGTCGGCTGGCATGCCGCGCCCCGTCAGGGCGATGCGGCAGCGCGCCAGCGGCGGCCCCGCGTACGTCTTGGGGAACGCGATGGAGTAGCTCGCCTCGATGCCGTCAGGCCGGACGGCATCCCCCACATCAGAGCCCGCCAGGGGCCGCACGAGGCACCCCGTGACGACGGTGGCCTCCCACTCGACGACAGGCTCGCCCATGGCGTCCCTGCCCGTCTCCGTGCTCGACAGCACCGTCACCTCCTCGCCGATCACGGCCTGCCCCCGTAGCTCGGGCACACGGTGCCGATGCGCTGGCCGCACCCGAGCAGCCTCTTGAGCGCGGCGAGCGTCGAGCGGTCGAAGTAGGCCGTGCCGCTCGGGTTCTGAAACGTGAAGCTCCCCTGGAACCCGTTGGCCGTGAAGCTCGACTGCGAGACGCCGGTGAGGTCCTCCACGCCCATGGGCGCGCAGGCCGGCTGGACCAGCTTCTTGCGGGCCGCGTCGGTCACCAGGTCGCGGGCAAGCTCGCGGGCGTCGCCCGTCAGGGAGCGGTAGCGCGGTATGCCGAGGGTCGCGCGGAGCTTCGCGCTCTGCCGCGACAGCTCGGCCGCGACGCGCTCCTCGTCGGTCACCGCGTCCCCCGTGTCGATGCGGTACTCGTCGACCGTAGCGAACGCGTAGTCGTCCACGTCGGCCTCCTTACTTGGTCGTGATGGTTCCCTTCACGATGTAGTCCTTCACCTCGGGGAAGAACGTCGCGCAGGCGAGCACGTTGGTCTCGACGGACACGTGGTCGTACGCCGGGGTGTGCGCGACGCCGATCAGGCCGGAGTCGGAGACCGTGTACGTGAGGCCCGAGGTCGCGAGCTCGCCGAAGTCCACGCCGAAGATGCGGATGTTGTCGGCGGGGGTGGCGATCATGGTTCCCTTGGCGACCTGGTTGGTCAGGAAGACGCCCGAGAGGCCCAGGAAGTTCTCGAGGTAGGTGAGGCCGAACAGGTTCTGGTCGGTGATGGTCGCGGTGCCGAGGTAGTCGGCGGCGTCGTCTCGGTTGATGAAGTGGACGACGCGCTCGGCGGCGTCGCCGTTGGTCTCGAGGGTGTTGCCGAGCCTGGCGTCGACGGCCGCGGCGCATGCCTGCAGGCCCTTGCCGGTCGCCGTGCCCGTTCCCTTGAGCAGGAAGGAGAAGAACTGCGAGACGATGCTGCGGCGCACGAGCGAGGCCATGTGCTTGTCGGTCTTGAGCACGGCGTTGACGTAGCCGGACTGCTGGATCGCCTTGTGCGTGGTCATGCGGCGGTACGGGAAGGCCTCGGCCTCGCCCACGGGCTCGTAGGTGGCGGTGAACTTGGACAGCGCGACCTCGTCGCCCTCGACGTAGGACGTGCCGGAGCTGGAACCCAGCTGGACGGCGGCGTCGCCGGTGGCGGATTCCTTGGAGCCGTCGGTCTTGGAGTCGTTGAGCTCGCCGGTCACCTTGAGCATCTTGAGCGTGGTGCCGGCGGCGATGGTCTCGGCGCCGAAGATGCCGAGGACCTCGAGCAGGCGGTCGAGGTCGCCCTCGAAGTTGCGGATGAACTCCTGGTCCATCGAGGCGTTGATGGCCTTGGAGTCGGAGATGTTTGCGGGTACGGGCATGCTTGCCCCTTTCTTACTTGTAGAGGTCCATGTGCGCGGCGCGGGCCATGATGCGCTTGGCGGGGTCCTTGATGGACTCGATGGACTCCCTGTTCACTTTCTTTCCTCCACCGGATCCGCCCTTGTCGAGCGGGTAGCCCGGCTGGCGCGACTCGGCGAAGTCGCCGACGGCCTTTGCCGATGCCGTCATAGACTCCTCGTCGTCGCCGTGGATGAGCGCGGCCGGCACGCCGGTGGCCTGCGACACGCGGGCGAGCGTGCGTTCGCGCTCGCGCTCGGCCTCGGACGCGGCGAGGCGTCCCTTCAGGTCGTTGAGCTCGTCGTTGAGGGACTCGACGGTGGGCGCCTGCGCGCCCTGGGCGTCCCACAGGTCGGCCTTGCCCTTGTTCTCCTTGGCCCGGGCCTCCCACTTGCGGGACTCCTTCTTGAATCGCTCGGCCTCGGCCTTCCAGTCGATCGCGGGCGGCTCCTGCGGCGCGCCGGGCTCTTGGCCGGCGCCGGGTTCCGCCGGCGCGGCGGGCTGCGGGGGCTCGACGGGATCGGTCACGTTGTTGGCTTGCTGCTGGGTCGGCATCTTGCACTCCTTCCGCCCCGTGCGGGGCTCGCTTCGCGCCCCGTGCGGCGGCGCTGGCGGTCTTTAGGCATGGAAAAGGCCGCCTCCCGTGCGGGCTGCGGCCTCGTGTTCCTGCCGGCGCGTTGCGTGTCTTCGCCGGCGACGCTTGATGGCGCGTCGCGCCCGCCCTCCCACGGGGCGTCCTCACTTGGCCGAGAGCCTCTTGCTCACGCTCGCCGCGGTCTGCGCGAGCGACTTGGCGTAGGGGCTCCCGGGCTTGAAGCCCATGGCCAGCCCCGCCCTGTTCGCGGTGGCCATGCGTGCCTTGAGGTCATCCGGGGACGACGCCCCCTCCATGTACCTCTGGATGTCGCCGATGCTTCCGAACCTCTTCCCGTCCACGAACGCGGCGACTACCTTGCCGCCCCTGTGGTGGCCGCGGGACCCCGAGCGCCTGGACCCCCATTCGGGGTGCTTCCCGCGGTACTCGTCGTAGAGCGCCGACGGGTCGTATCCGTCGAGCGCGGGGCTGCCGGAGAAGTCGGCGACCGGTATGCACCTGCAGCTCGGGTGGCGCTCGGCTCCGGCTGTCGCCGAGCTCTTGAAGACGAAGCCGCGAGAGCCGATCATCTGGCACCAGTCGCACGCGCCCGCGTGCGGCACCAGCGCCCAGCGCGGGTGCGCGGGGTCGGCCATGGCGTTGCCCTGGATCGTGGCGTCCGCATAGCCCATGGCGCGCTGCACGGCGGTCGCCGCGAGCGCCGTGGCGGCCGCGGAAGTCCGCAGCGCCTCGTCGACGTCGCTCGCGAGAAGCCCGCCGTGGCCGGGGTCGAACTGCCGCGGTTCGTATCCCTGCGCCGGGCCGGCGCCCGAGCGCATGGCGGCGTAGAACTCGACGGCCGCTGCGGCGGCAAAAGAGCCGAACTTGGCCACGAGCGCCGCGTAGGTGCGCGCCAGCGCCCGGTAGAGCTCATCGCCGTAGAGTCCGGCGAACTCGTCTATCGCCTGCGCGACCGCCGCCTGCAGCAGGTCGGCGTTGATGCCGAGCGCGCGGGCGTAGCGGTCGAAGTCCTCGCGCGGTATCACTCCGCCTCACCGCCGGCGGGCGGCAGGGCCGCGGCCTTCGCGGCCTGCGCGGCCATCGTCTCCGCCATGGCGTTTAGCGCCGCGATGGCCCCGCTCTGCTGCTTCTCGCGTTCCAGGCGGTCGATGGTCGGCTGGGACAGGCCCACGCCCTCGTAGTAGACGCGGGTGCCCAGCATGCTCTCGTCCGCGGCGGCGAGTTTCGTCCACGCGTCGGCGCGCGCCGCGATGGTCGGCATCGAGGGGTCCTTGAAGTACGCCTGGACGGCGCGCTGCTCGTCGGTGAGCCCGGATATCGGGACGCCGTCCTTGACCGCCATCATCATCTGCGCGACCGTCTCGAGCGCCTCGGCGTTGTGCTCGTTGATCTGCTCCACCTCGAGGATGAGCGGGTCGTTCGCTGCGCCCAGGGCGTCCGAGGACGTGTAGGTGTTCGACAGCACTCCCAGCTGCGCCAGCGGGACGTTGGTCGCGCCGGAGAACCGCTGCGCGTCGTTCTCGAAGACGCGTGTGAAGTTGTCGGCGGTCGGCGCGGCGAACTGCCCTACGGTCGGGACGTCGCCGTCCTCGTCCTTGGTGATGGCGAGGAACGACCCGACGTACGCGTTGAACTTGGCGATGGGCGACGGCGGGGTGGCGGGGCCGCCCTCGTCCTCGTCCTCGTCATCGCCCTCCCCGCCGTCCCCGTCCTTCACGGAGAAGAGGTCGTCCTTGGCGCCGAGGATGTATCGCTGGGGGAATGTGAAGAACTCCGCGCCGACCTCCATGCGCAGCACGTCGCGCATGGCCTTGTCGACGATGCCCAGGATCTCGGGCGTGAGCATGGAGTGGCCGAGCGGGCGGTCCGGGTCGGGGTCGTAGGTGAACACCTCCATGAGCGGGCGACCCATGGGGTTCGGCTCCGTCTCGCAATCCCACTCGTAGGGGCCGCTGCCCAAGCCGATGCGCACCAGCGTGAGCACCGCGTCCGGGAAGTGGCACACGTAGCGGGAGGCGTTGCCCGACCTGTCGACGTCGGCGAGGACGACGCCGCAGCGGATGCGGCGGGCGTCCTTGTCCCACAGGCAGCAGAACTGGTTCGCGCTGAACACGCGGACCATCGCCTCGGGCTGTCCGGGGCCGCCCCTCATGACGGTCATGGCCGACACGCCGTAGGTGAGGGCGCTCGCGCACGCCTGCCGGTAGAGCGACCTCAGGCGGTTCTCGCGCACGAGACGCTTGAGGTCCTGGTCCTCCGCGCCGTCGAAGACGAAGCCGTCGAAGACGGAGCGCACGGAGTGCGCCTTGATGGCCTTGGCGCACCACCCGGTGACGCAGTTGACCATCTCGAGCATGGGCGGGATGGAGATGCCGAGGCTCTTCATCTCGTTCTTCATGTCGTAGTAGCGCTTGAGGACGGTGTTTCGCGCCGACACGTCGCCCCAGGTTTCGAACATGTCCTCCACGGCGGCTCGGTACGGCTCGGGGACGGCGTCGAGGTTCGGCGTCTCGACGGAGGCCCTCTGCCCAATTCTCTGGATCACAGTGTCCTCTGCTTCCTGCGCGGGTTGCGCTTGGTGTTCCTCGCGCCCCACAGCGCGAGCGAGCAAGATTCGAGTGGCTCGGGCGACACGGTCGCGTCCTCGGGGGAGCCGAAGCCCCACCCGCCGCGGGACCCGATCTTCCTGCGCACGCACTTCCTCGCCGAATCCTCGAGCGTCGGGTCGTAGGTGTGCGCGAGCGTGCCGTCGTTGAGCGCGTCCACGAAGCCGACGGCGGCGGCGACCACGTCGCGCGTCTGCGGCCTCACGACGTAGCCGCGCGGCGGCTTCATCTCGGCGAGGCGGTCGATGAGCGCGTCGGCGCCCGACATGCCGTCGATGACGACGACCGACGCGGTCGTGCGGCGGTCGTAGAGCCACTCGGCGAGCTCGCGGGCGCCGCCCGCCGTCGTTCCGACCCTGATGAGCTCGACGGCGGCCTTGCCCTTGAGTGCGCGCTGGCCGAGCTTGCAGCCCGACAGCGCGTAGGTCGACCCGTCCCTCGAGAACTTCACCCCGAAGGCCTTCTTGCCGCGGTACCGGTCGCCGATGGCGTCGATGAGGGCGGCGCCCCACGATTCCCGCGGGATGGCCCTCGTGAGCATGGCGGCCGGGCTGAACCAGCCCAGGCGCTCGTGGGCGAAGCCGGTGATCGATCCGCCGGCGAACTCCGTGCGGGTGAAGTCGAGCGACAGGATGATGCCCATGCTCGGGTTCGATTCGTAGATGAGGTCCACCACGTCGTCGAACGTGGCGTCCTGGCGCGGGCACTCGTCCGTGGCCCACGAGCACCACTCGGTGCTCGGGATGTCGCCGGCTAGGATGGCCGCGCGTGTGCGCGCGAACACGGTGCCGGGGCAGTCCTCGTTGGGCGGCGTGCCCGTGTAGATGATCTGGCGCTCTCCGGTTGCGGACGCGGCGAGCGTGTACATGATGGCGTCGTACTGGGAGTCGGTGAGCTCCTGCGCCTCGTCGAACACGACGAGCTGGATGTCATCGAAGCCTCGCGCGCTTCCGTTGGTGCGCGCCGAGAACTCGATGGAGCCGCCGTTGGTGAGGTAGATGGCCTCCTCGCCGTTCGTGCGGCGGATCCTCTCGACGAGGCACGAGAGCTCGGGGTGCTCCCTGTCCGTGAAGTAGCGGACGAGTCGGTTGAACGCCTTCTTGGCGGTCTTCACGCGGTGCGCGGTATGGAGGATGTGCCAGCCGCAGACCGCCAGGCGGAACACCTCGTATATCTCGATGACGGCGTTCTTGCCGTTCTGGCGCGGCACGTCCAGGCCGCACGTGACGTAGGCGGGGCGGCCCTCGGCATCGCACGCGCACCAGTCGGACAGCACGAGGGACTGCCACTCGATGGGCTCCATGCCCAGGTCCCCGCCCAGCTCGGCGGCGTCCTCTCCCTCGGAGTAGGCGACCTCGCCCACGGCGACCCTATACCGCGGCTCTTGCCTTCCGCGCCTCGTGGCGCTCGGCGATCGAGAAGAGCTTGGTCTGGACGTTCCGGACATCTGGCGCCCCCTCGTGGCCGTCGGTTATGCCGAGCTGCTTGTTGAGCTGCCTGATCTCCGCCGAAGCGGTCTTCAGGGTCGCTATCTGCGGGAATGACTTCAGGTCCCCCATGTCGTTCTGGTAGGCGGTCTGCTCGCCGAAGCTGTCCAGCTCGTCCTGGGCGAGCTCGACGATCTTGTACCACTGGCAAAGCAGCGCGAGCGTCGGCGCGTCGGCCTGGGTGAACGAGCGGCCGGCGGTGAGCTCGTCCCACTTGGCGCTCTTCACGGGGTCGCCGGCGACCGCGGCGGGCTTCTCGAGGGGCATCCGCCACCTCCAATCGGCATAAAAAAGCCGCCCCGAAGGACGGCTTGCGCGGCGGTAGGATTTGCACCTACGTCTCCTCAATCAAGGGCACTCCTCGTACTGTGCTACTTTCCGCGCTTCCTATTTTCCCATATGCTGACAGCCTTATCAACCATGGCCTGCTCGTCCGGCGTCAGCCTTGCCGCGCCCTTCGCCGAGTCGTTCTCATTGTGGTTGTAGCCGTGGTGCGCATGCGGGCGCTCCCCATTATGCGAGTGGTCCACGTCGATCTGCTTCGACCTCTTGTTCTCATTGTCGAAATAGACGATCGATTTCAAGTCGTCCCCCTCGACATGGGCGTAGACGCGCCCGCGCGTCATCGTCTCCATGAGGGTTTCGCTGCCGCGCCCGTTCTTAGATACGAATTTGATGTTCCCGACGGTCAGCACCGAATGGTACTGGCTGCCGTACGGGTTCTTCGGGTTTCCGCGTTTATCTACGCTCCACCCGCTGCTGGCGCCCCTGCCTCCCACGGAACCCGCCTCCCTTGTACTCGACGACCTCGCAGGCACCGAAGTCGAAACCTATGTCGCCGCCGTAGAGCAGCACGCGAGCGGGCTCCAGTCGGCTCATGGCCTCCGCCATGCCCTCGCGCCAGACGGCCAGGGCGCCCTCGTCCCCCTTCACGCCGACGGTCGACACGGCGACGGTCGAGCGGCGCGGGACGCCGTCGAACGTGAAGAGAAAGCTTCGGCGCTGCGCCCACGAGAGGGTCGGGACTACACGGAGGCCCTGCTCCTGCCACCAGTGCCCGAGCGCCTGGGAGCGGTAGCGGTTCCATCGCTGCATGGCGTCGGGCATGTCGAGGTAGAGCGAGAAGTCGGGCGTGAGCACGCAGTCGAAGCCGCGCAGGCACTCGAGGTAGGCCGCGGGGCGGGCCCACACGCGCTCGAACTGGTAGTCGTCGATGAAGAAGTGGCAGCAGCGGTCGGCCTTGTCGGCCTCGGGCGTGCTCTTGGCGTAGTTGAACCCGATCATGTCCGCCGGCTTGGCCATGCAGCGTTTCATGCGGGGCATGCCGTCGCGGCCGCAGTCGGATCGGCTGACGAGGCGCAGGTTGTACGCATCGTCCGTCCTCAGGCGCTCGTGGCCGTAGTCGAGCCGTTTGCTTTTGAAGTCGAGCCCGAACCTCGACATGTCGAAGTCCTTGAGGCTGCGGACCTCCTCGCGCAGCATCGACTTGTTCCAGGTCGCCACCTCGCCGGTCTTGTTGTCGGCGATGCGGAAGGCCTTGATCTGCTCGTCCGTCAGGTCGTCGCAGTACTCGATCTTGGAGTCGGGAATCTCGTCCCACCCCAGGCTCCTGCACGCCTCGACGCGCGTGTGCCCCCATACAATAACCGGGCGCTCGCGGCTCTCCAGGCCGATGGTCCCGCGCAGCCCGAACTCCTTGATGGAGTCGGCGACCACGGGGACGGCGGAGGCGTTGTGCCGGGCATTTCGCTCATATGGGACGATGTCGTGTATCTTCACGTACACACCCGCCTAGTTTTTCTCGGTTTAGCTGCGGTTTTGGCTTGACTTCTGTAAAAAAGCGTATTCGGGGGTATTGCGGCCCTGGCGCGGGATGGTGGCCTGTCACCATCCGGTAAAAGACCCCCGTGGGGTCGTGTGCCGAGGCGCGTCCCCTACCACGAGGTCGTTGCCCGAGGCTGTCTGTCGGGCACGGACGGGGGATTAATAACCGATGCGCCATCGTCCTTGAGTGCCTTGCACAGCGCGACGAACGTCTCGGGCGAGTTCCAGGCGGCGCGGCGCGAGGCGAGCGCGAACCGGACGGCCGAGACCTCGGCGACGCTGCGGGCGCGGCGCCAGTTGTTGCAGCAACGATGTGCGGCGGCGACGTTGTCACGGTCGAAGGGCGATCCGCCGCGGCTGACCGGGACGAGCTCGTCGCACTCGAAAGCCCGGGGGTCGCCCGCAGGCACCCCGTAGTCTATGGGTAGCCCACATATCCAGCAGGGCCTACCCTGTGAGCGCAGCCACCGCACGACATGGCGGCGTCGGGCGCCGTTGGCCTTGCGCGGGTTGCCCATCCCCTACCACTCCACCGGGGAGCGCCCTCGGTTGGACATGCACGCCTCGATGCCCCCGTAGCGCAGCGCCTCCAGGCGCACGCCCCCGGCACCCCCAGGTCGGCGGCGCGGCGCCGCCGTGACCCCCAGGGCGCGGCGGAACGCCCACGCCATGACCGTGTCGTGGCGGCGGGCGGATCGCGCGATGTACTCTCGGCTGACCACGGGCATCATCCCCTATTGAATTAAACGCAATAGAAAGGCCGGAGTCCCTGAACTGCTGAAGGGAACTCCGGCCACTCATCTGTGCTTCCACGCACATCCGACCCGCACACCGCGCGGGCGGCGCTGCGAATCGACACCCTAGTTATATCCCAGAAGAAACCTGCAACGGTCTGCAATTGTGTGCAATCGTCTGCAACTATCTGCAATTGTCTGCAGAAGTGTGCAATCGTCTGCAATTGCATGCAGTCCCATAAAGACAAAAGGCCCCGACCGCACATGGCGATCGGGGCCGACATGCTGACGCGAACCAGCCATCCAATTATATTGCCGCACGGCCCACGCCAGCCCTTGCGGTGGCGATGCCCACCATATCGACCCAGTCCAGGGCCGATGACATATCTGAATGCACCGACCTCACCGACACCCCCAGTGTCCCCGCGATCTCCTGCAGGGTGCGGTCCTCGCAGTAGCGCAGCTCCAGCACGTCGCCCCAGCGCTTGCCTGGGTTGGCCGAGCGCACGCCCGCGCAGAGCTCGCGCCCACGCTCCACCTCGTGCCGGAGCTCGGACAGCTCCGCGCCGCTGCGGCGCTCGTAGTCTATGCGGTCGTCCGTCGAGCGCATGAAGTCCGTGCCGTGCGCGCCCTTGCCCACGGCGTCGTAGCGCTGGGCGCGCACCTGCTCGCGCGCCTGCATCGACTGGATGACCGCCAGCCTGCGGTCGATGCCGCGCTGGGCGGCCCGTACAGTCTCCAGATATTCCCGTGCATCCATGTGACCTCCCGCGTGGTACCATGCTCTACGCCACATAGAGGATGCCGGGAGGCGTCTTTGCCAAAGGCCGCCGGCGCTCCAACGCCAGCGGCCTTAATTATATATCTACCTGCGGAAACTCAATATCTCATCGCGACCTCGCGCCGCATGGCCATGATCTCGTCGTGCACCGCGCCCGAGCCTGCCAAATAGCGGTCGACCCTGTCGAGCTTCGGCTTGGCGCCCTTGCGGCGGGCCTCCTTCACGCGGCGCAGGTCGTGCTCGCGCCGGCACGCCTCCGAGCAGTACTTGGCGTGGGGCGCCTTCGGGATGAAGACCCTCCCGCAGACCGCGCAGTTCCTCTCCTGCACGTCCCACATCACGGTCATCTCGTCGACCTCCTGCACCTGCGTGCGAGGCGCGTCTCGATGCTCTTGCGCACGCGGCGGTTCTCGGCGAGCATCCGCCGCAGCCTCTCGAAAACTCTCATCGGTTAGCCTTCCTCGACCTCTTGAGCGCGCGGGCCCGGTCGCGCTCCAGCGCCCGCGCCCTCCGCTCCGTCTCCCCGATCTGCGCCGACGTCACCCGCGGCGCGTCCGCCCGACCGTGCGTGAGCGCCCGGCGCGCGGGACCCGACACCAGATCGGGCACCGTGCGCCAGGCGGTTGCGCGGAACAAGTCGATCGCCGAGCGGATCACCGGCTGTTCCAACTGTCCGCGAGCATGGCCACCGCCTGGCGGAACGGCGGCAGGTCCATGCTCCCCCACGCGACGCTGTTCGACATCCCGCAGGCGGGGCACCTGACGCTCAGCACGTTGGGCTTGGTCAGGGAACGCTCTCGCACATCCTCCACCTTGGGCTCCGCCCCGCACTTGGGGCACGCCTTGAACTCGGCATCGTTAAAGGTCACAGTTCTCTCCCGTCTCTCTGAAAACATCTCCCGTCGTGCGCCATCTCGAGTACGAGTCCATCAGCATCGCCCAGAGCAGGCAGAGCGTCGAATCTTCTCTCAAACTTCCTGTACCTCGCATACTAAGGTCGTATCTCAGCCGAAGGGAGCCTCCGCTGTCGGGGCAGTAGACTTGCACGCCCAACGGCAGGAGCATCTTGTCGTACAGCTCGTCAGCAAGGTCGCGAGGGCACACAAGCCAGTTATCGTCGCCTCGGAACGTGAGGCCGTGGCCGCTCTTGAAGTCCGCCATGCAAGACTTGACCTCAACGAACACGAACCGCCCGTGCTCGAGCTTCATGTTTCGTCCTCCGACGCCCGGAGAAAATGCCATGAAGTCGACCCTGTGGTCGGGGTCCACCCATACCTCCCGCGCGACGAGGGCGAACTGCCTGCGGAGCTTCTTCTCCACCTTCTCGGACAGCTCTTCGGTCACATCCCTGCGGCTCATTCGCCCTCACCTACCAGCCTGCTTAAAAGACGCTCCATGCTCTCATCGCATATTTCGAGCGTGGCCGCCTCACCAGCCCAGACCTTTCTGCCTGCGACGTTGACGAATGAGATCTTGTCCATGTTGACGACGTACCTGTAGCCATCGTCGTCGTATAGCTCAATGAAATCTCGGCTCATTAAAGCTCGCCCCCATTCCAGCCGTCGGGCATGTCCTCGATACGGCGTTTCGTCCTATACGTGCGCACGGTGGCAATCTCTAGCTCGAACGTGCGCTTGCACTCAGGGCACTCAACCTCTTCATCGTCCTCGTCGTAATACCACGGGTCATCGATGGAACTCTCGCAGTAGGGGCAGGTCAGGCGTTCCTCAGCGCACTGCTCGTTCTCCCATTCCCTCTCGATACGGGCCTTCCTTAGGCACTCGTCACATATCGAGTACCCCGACTCTCCGAGAATGCCAGCCATCGGATGCGAGTACTCCCTATAGTTCGGAGTCGGCTTCCCGCACCAAGAGCAGGTGTACATCTTTGGCACTTCACTCACTTCTCGCTCCCATCCTTCTCACCATCACCCTTGCATAGACGTTCAACACGGCTCCAGATGTCGCCAGTCATCGTGAGGGTGCAGGCGTCGGCAAATCCAACGAGCTTGCACTTCCCGTCCTTGTCCTCATGTCCACGACACAGGCCCCTGGCAACGTTGTAAACACAGTAAGGACGCCCGCTGCGCTCGCCTTGTTGAACGGCCTCATAGAGGTCCTCCAGCACCCTCTCGTAGCTGTCGGGACGATGGAGGTAGTAGCTGTCGACGTACACTTCCATGCCCTGGTCGGCGATATAAACGTCCGCAGTCCACCGCTTAGACCAGGTCGAGAACCTGTACGACTCCACTCTTATGACGCACCCGTCCTCGTCGTATAGAACCTCGGTATCAAGCGGGACGCGGTTCCCCTCCTTATCGACGGGGCCCAACGGCACCAATTCCCAGTCTGGCGTCATGGAGTTATCGACTATGAAATGTTCCCCCATCACTCGTCACCACCATTCTCTGCCTTGATCTCCGCCAGCCCGAGCTGCTCGCACACGACGCTCTCCTCGTCCCACATCCACGAGTACATCTCGAAGACCTCTTCCGAGTCGTCGATTACGACCTTCCACGGGTCGACCTCCTGCAGCCGCCCGTCTCTGCGCATGACGACCGCCACCGGCCTGCGGGTCGGCCCCGCGGCCTCGTCGGTCGCGGAGATGCGGCGGTCGAGGCACGTGAACGTCCTGTCGAACAGCCCGACCAGCAGGGCCTTCTCGTAGCCCGTCCTCGAGCCCAAGCCGAAGTCCTGCACGAAGCACGGCGTCAGGTCCCTAGTCAGCATCGCCCTCACCCCTCAGCTTGCGGATGCGGGATGCAATGTCCTTGAAAGCGGGTTGATCGCAGTTGGAGTAACGGTCCGCCTCGCATGAGGAGCAATCGCACATGTCCTTCCGGAAGTAGAAGCAGGGCGAGTACTCGGAATGGTTCGCCCCTTCATCCAGGTCCTCCAGCAGCTTCTTCCAGCTGTCGGGCGCTTTGAGATACAGCGATGAGACGGCAATCAGGTCATTGTTGAACGCGTAGCTAATAAGCCAACTGTCCATGTGTGGGAGGCGCGCGAAGAACCTGACCTTGTAATGCTCCCCGCGAGGACCGTACAGATCTATTTCCCGCTCCATTCCTTCACGATCTCCTTCTCCTCCGCGACCATGATCAGCGCCTTGTTGAGGCATCTCCTCGCCTGGCGCAGCTCATCGCAGATGTCGCACCCCTGTCGCAGCCTGTCGCACTCCCCGAGCGACCTCTTCGCGTCCTCGAGCCTGCCGACGGCGAGGTCGATCCAGTCGGCGGGTCCGCACACGTAGCTCATCGCGACTCACCCCTCACGCCGAAGACCTCCGCGAGGATGTCGCCGGGCGCGGCCACGAACGGATCCGCGCTGATCGGGTCGTACATGACCTCCAGGTAGTCGGGATAGCCGACGGTTATGCCCACGGTCCGGACCTTCACCTCGGTCTCCTCGCCGTCGCCGGCGGAATCGTCGGGCTCGTCCACGGGCAGGCACTGGTAGCCCCAGATCACGCTCACCTCGTGCTCGTCCAGGATGGTCTTGGTGCGCTCGATTCGCATCCGGTAGCCGTCCACCGGCCTCGTGTCGTAGGTGTCGTCGGCCCAGGGAATCCGGTGCCCGTCGAGGGCGTCTCGGTAGGCCCTCATCACCGCTGAGATCTCGGTCAAAACCTCTCTCCTCTCCTTCTCAAAAGAATTAGGTGTTCTTTGCGCCGGGAGCCTCCCCGACGGCGCCGTCTCCACCGTCTAGCGGCGGGAACCAAATCGCCTGCTGCCCCAGCTGCCCCGCCGCCGTTGGCACACCATTGGCACACCCGCGCTTCGGCTTCCCGCCCTTCGGGTCCTCGCCCTTCGGGTCCTCGCCCTTCGGGTCCTCGCCCTTCGGGTCCTCGCCCTTCGGGAGCTTGGCGATCTCCTCGTACAGGTCCTTCTCGCGCTGCCGGCGCGCAATCGCCGCGTCGCGCTTCTGGATCTTGGCCAGCAGCACGGCCTCCCTCCGCGACATGACGTTGGTCATGTAGACCTTCGTCAGGCTGAGCGGGCGGCCGTGTGAGGGGTCGGCCTTCTCGTTCCTGAGCATCTCCATGAGGGTGATCATGACGCCTCCGCTATCTGGCGATCGAGCTCGGCTATGAGCTCGTCATCGGTCTTCACGGGCTGCCACACGGCGGCGCGCTCGACCTCCTGGGAGGTCTGCCCGCCGCGGGCCTTGCGGTCCGCGTCGAAGCCGACCTGCTTGCGGCTCCAGTTGCGGGCGAGCGCCCACACGTCGGTCACGGGCAGGCCGCTCGGCAGCGTCCACCCCTGCGCGGCGTAGTGGTCGAAGAACTGGCGGGCGTCGCCCCGGAGGCAGTTGGCGGCGAAGTACGCCTCCACGTCCTCGGCCGACGGGGGCTCGAAGTCATCGGGTGCTTGGCGGGCCGCGCTATAGCCCGCTAGGGCTATCTCCTTCTCCTTCTCTTTCTGTTGGCTACCCCCTCGCCCGCTGGGTCGGCTACCCCCTTGGACACCCCCTTGGCTACCCCCTTGGGTGGTTGCGATGCCGCCTGCCTTGGCGGCCCTCGCCTGCCCCCCCGAGGCTGCCGTTGACCATGGCGTCGATGCGGCCCCTCGCGAAGGTGAACGCCGCCATGGTGGTGGGCTTAAGCTTTGGCTCGATGCCCTCGTAGCCGTAGCGCAGCATCGCCCACGCGAGCGCCATGCCCTCCCTGTCGCCCAGGGCGCGGCAGCCCTCGTAGAAGTCCCTGTTGAAGTTGAAGTTATTCATCCGTATCACCTCCGCAGATCGAATCGGTAAAGGCCGCGGCGGCGGCCTGGTCGCGGCCCGGCATGACCGAGCCGTAGATGTCGAGCGTCGTCTTGACGCTCGCGTGCCCCAGACGCTCCTGGATGGTCCTCATGTCGAACCCGTTCATGAGCAGCCATGAGGCGTGCGTGTGCCTCAGGGAGTGGAACACCGTCTCCTCCGGCAGCCCCAGGTCCCTCACGAGCGACTTGAAGCGGCTCGTCACGGTGGACGGGCGCGCGATGCCGCCTGCCGGCCCGAAGGTCACCACCAGCGCCGCCGGGCCCTTGCGCGAGAGCCACGTGTCCTGCCACTCCAGGTGGCGCTGCAGCTGCGCCTCCACCGCCGGGGCGAGCGCCACGTTGCGCACGCGCCTGCCCTTGGTGTAGGCCTGCCGGTGCAGCTCGGGGTGCTCGACCGCCTGTCCCACGACGTGCAGGTCGTGCAGGGCGCGGCGCCAGTCTCGGCGCTGCAGCCCGCAGACCTCCCCGCAGCGCAGTCCCGTGTTGAGGGCGAGGTAGACCGCCATGGCCTCGGTGCGCCGCGAGATGTTGGCGCCCGAGGCGGATCGCGAGGACATGGCGGAGACCAGCGCGCGGGACAGCTCGTCGGTATCGCACTCGGACAGCGCGAAGGGCTCGACGGGGTCGGGCGAGGGCGCGGGGACGTCGAGCATGATGTCCCGCCCCAGCGCCGGCTGCCACGAGCGGTAGGCGCCCTTCAGCAGCGCGTGCATCTTGAGCAACGTCTTGGGCGACAGCCCCTTGCCCGTCCTTGGGGCGAGCAGCATACGGTAGGCGGCCGACACGTTCCAAGGCTCAAGCTGGTCGTAGGGCAGGCGCCCGATAGTCGGCTCCACCATCGTCCTGACCACGCTGCGGTACGTGGCCACGGAGTTGTCGGACAGGCCGTTGACGGGGTCGGAGATGTACGTCTCGAGCATCGAGGACAGGCGCTTGGAGCTGTCCCGGGCCGACGACGGGTCGAACGTGGCCGCCCACCTGTCGCACTCGACCTGGGCCTGCTCGCGCGTCAGCTCCGCGTCCCACGACCTGTACGGCCTGATCCGCCTTCCGGTCACGCGGTCGGTGCCCATGTAGGGGCGGGCGAACCATCTGCCGTCCGCCCCGCGCTGCACGACCGCCCGGCGGTCGCTAGATGTCTGCATCGACGCCCAGCTCCGCAGCCATGTCGCGGATCTCCCTGCGCGCGTCCAGGTCGGTGGTCTGGATGCTGTCGGCGTGCCCATGGGGGTTCGCGCCGAGCGCGGCTATGAGCACGAGCTTGCGCGCGTTCCTGTCCGGGACGCCCGCCTGGCTGAAGGCCGCGCAGAGCGTGTCGGTGCACTCGCAGGCGAGCGCGAACAGGTCGCTGATGTCGGTCGGGCCCAGGAAGCAAGAGTCGCCGGAGCCGTCCCCTTTGGCGGTCGCGACCGTCGCGCAGCGGCACTCGAAAGCGCGGACCTCGCCGCACGCCTCGACCGTCACCCTGACCTTCTTCTCGCTACTCATCCTTCTCCTCCTCCTTGGCGCTCGCCTGCACCCTCTCCATGAGCCACACGTCCTCCTCGCCGGGCTCGAAGCCCGCGGAGCAGAAGATGTCATAGTGGTCGAGCCACGCCTCCGCGTCGTCGCCGCCCCAGCGGTTGTTGAGCTGGGCCATGTCCTTGGCTGCCGCCATGAGCCAGCAGCCGGCCTCGTACTCGCTGGGCCTGCAGGCCTTGAGGTTGCGGGCGAACTCGTCTCGCACGAGCCCGAAACGCCCCTCGTTCTCGGGGTGGCTGTCGCCGCCCATCGCCATGAGCAGCGCGGGCGGGTCCTCGCGGCCCACGCGCACCTCCATCATGAGGTCCTTGGACATGGCGAAGGCGC
The DNA here is from genome assembly GCF_003436735.1 of Collinsella sp. TF12-2AT. NCBI lineage: Bacteria > Bacillati > Actinomycetota > Coriobacteriia > Coriobacteriales > Coriobacteriaceae > Collinsella > Collinsella sp. TF12-2AT. The sequence goes on from NZ_QSQK01000006.1 coordinate 73,350, forward strand.
CGGACGACACGAAGCCGATCAGGCTCCTGTACAGTTCCTCGAGCGCCGCCTTCTCGCGCTCGGCCTTCTGCTCGGCCCGGATCTCCTCCTCGGTCTTCTCGGGCGCGGCGCCCGAGCCGTCATCCGGCTCGTAGAGATCCCAGTAGCTGCCCTTCCACACGGCGACGGTGCCGGCGGCGAACTCCTTCCCCTCGAGTTTCTGGGCGGCGAGGCCGACGTTGACCCAGTCCGTGTAGTTGAAACCCTCGGGCTGCTCCTTCACGACCGGGATGCCCGCATCGCCGAAGGCGTCGTAGTCCTCGGCCTTGGCCTCCTCGCGCTCGACGCGGCGGCGGATGCTGTCGGCCTTGCCCGCCCAGCCGTCACCGGCGGCGAGAACCGCCTCGACATCCTTCTCGTCGTCGAAGGCGCTCGCGGCCTCGAGCTGATCGAGCGTCACCTGGCGACCCTCGATACTCCCGCGCAGCCTGCGCGCAGCCCGGATCTGCCCGGCGGTGGCTCGGCTCGCGCGCTCGATGCGCTGCTCGTCGATGCCCAGCACGAGCATCTGCTGCACGCCTCGTGCGCGCTCGGCCTCGGTCAGCTGGCGCTTGTCATCGGTGGCAAGCATGGCCACAAGCTCGTTGGCCTCGTCCATGCTCTCCGCCACCAGCGCGGACACCTCGCGGTCCTCCCCGTAGATGGACGACAGCGCGCGGTAGCGGCGCTCGCCGTCCACGATGCGGTAGACGTTGCCGTCCGCCACCACCACGGGCGGGTTCAGCGGCTCACCGCCGGTCGCCTCGATACTGCGGGCCAGGGCGCCGATGTCGCCGAAGTCCTCGCGCGGGTTCTGCTCGCTCGGGCGGATGTCGCCCAGGCGAACCTGCCTCTTCTCGAATTGCATGTCATTCCTCCTAGTAGTACATCCCGCTCGGGGCGGTCCCCTCGATGGCGCCGGCGACGGCGATCAGGCCGATGAGCGCCACGGCGCACGCGACGCTGCGCACACGCTCGGGAAGCGACTCCCACCACTCGCCGAGCCTGCAGCCGGCATCCCAGATAAGGTCGCCCATCACGCCACCCGCCTCGGTCGGCGCGCCGGCACGCAGTCGGGCGACGGCAGCGCCGGCACCGCCCCGCGCGCCATGATGGCGGCATCGATGTCCTCGCTGCGCACCACCTCGCGCGAGCTGTTGGGGTTGAGCGACGGGTAGCGCGGTATCACGCCCTGCATGACCATCGCGCGGAACGTGACGTTGTCGCAGCAGGCGTAACGCGCGCCCTTGGCTATAGACATCCACATGGCCTTCTCCTTTCATTCGTTGAGCCAATCCCTTGCCGGAGGGCCGCGCCGATAGATGCGGCCGGAGGGCGCTCCCCCGCCAAAGGGAGCGGTGCCGCCGCCCCGCCAAGTCGGCGGCGGACACCTTATGGGTCGGATGTAGGGAGTCCGACCCCGTCGCGCCACGGGCCCCGTGGAATGGGGGCGGTGCGGAACCCGTGGCGCGACGGGGGCTGACTCCGCCGTCAGCGGCGCATGAGGCCGAGCCCGACCCCGAACAGGAACGCGAAGGAAAGTGCGAGAATGAAACCCATGGAAACCTCCTTGGAAGGGAATTGAAGATGAACAGAGCGCTCAGGGCGGCAAAGGAGAACATCGACCTGCTGGTCACCATCGCGGGCGCGGTCGGGTTCGGCTCGGTCGCCGCGATGGCCGAGGACGCCCGCCAGATGATCGCCGAGCACCCGGCCTCGTGCCTCCTCCTGACCGGCGCCGCCGCGATGCTCGGGTACGCGACCGCGCGCATCGTCTCCGCGAGGAGCGCCTGGGCAAAGCGCCGGAGGATGGACGAACGGCTCTCCGCCGTATTCCTCGGCATGTCGAGGAGGCGGAAGGAGCTGGTGTCCCGCGCGCTCGACGAGGGCTCCGTCAGCCTCTCCCCGCTCGATGCCGACGCCCTCGCGCTGTGCGAGCTCGGCATCTTCGGCACGCCGCCGGTCGGCTCGATGCTCACCGCGACCGACTTCTCCATCAGGCCCGCGGTGATCAGGGCGATCGCCGGGCACCGCTCCGAATGGCTCGCCTAGCGCGCCCATAGCGACCCGACCACCCACGCCGCGATGAACGGCAGCGCGGCGGCAAAGCAGCAGCGCGCCAGGCCGTAGGCGCCCTGGCCGACGCATAGCCACCCGGCGGCGTCCATGACGGCGGCCGAGGCCAGCAGCGCCCGCCTCTTCCCCGTCATTCCTCTTCCTCCAGATCCTCCATGGGCACGCCCCACCATTCCTCGTCGAGAGAGAGCACGCGCACGAGCATGCCGCCGCTCCACCGGTAGCCCTTCCCCTTCACCCTGACGGTTGCCTCGCTGAAGACCGAGTAGGCCCAGCCGTGGAGCTCCCCCAGCTCGGCCGTCGAGGTCTCGACGAGGTCGATATCGAGGTCCTCGGGAAAGAGAAACTCCGCCCGGATCCTGCGCCTGAGGCTCTCCTCCGTCTCGTAGAGGACGCCGTCCCTCTCCCTGAACGTGAACACCTGATCGATCATGACCTTCTCCTTTCAGCAGTTCGTTAGCGGGCCGCGGCTACGCAGCCTCGTCCGTGTTCCAGCCCATCAGGTCGTTGGGCGTGCAGCCGAGGGCCTGGGCGATGGCATACGCCTTGTCGACACCTGGGACCATCGAGCCGTTCTCGTATCCGATGATTGAAGATGCCGAGAGCCCCGCCTTGTTGGCCAGCTGCTCCTGAGACATATCGGCGCGAGCGCGGGCGGCGCGAAGGTTCGCTCCGAACTCATCCTTCGAAAACTCCATTTCGTCCTCCTTCAAAATGTGCGGGTTTCTTCCTGTTGCTTGAAACTATAGGCGGATGTCTGCCTATTGGCAAGAGAAAACTTTGCAGAATCTTGCTCATTCTGAAGAAAAGCTATAGGATTCTCGGCAACAACCGTCCTATTTGGGAGGAGCTTATGAATCTAAGAATTAGGGAAGTGAGAAAGAACCTTCACATGTCCCAAACGGAGCTAGCCGACGCAACGGGGACGAGCCTGAGAACGGTAGGCTCATGGGAGAGAAGCGAGAGTCTCCCCAACGTCGAGCAGCTATGGAAGTGCGCTAAAGCTCTTAACACCGACCCCAACGACCTGCTCGGATGGTACGAGGAGCATCCCGAGGACAGGCCGGCGGCGCCGGCGGGCGCGGAGGGCGAGCTGATCACCTGCTACCGGCAGAGCACCGAGAAGAGGCGCTCGAAGATCCTGGAGACGGCACGCGACCAGGCCGAGCTGTCCCAAAATCAGGCTGCAGCGCCTGAGATCGAAGGGCTGGAAGCGGATCAAGTAAAGTCCGCGTAGGCAACGGGCACCAAAACGCAAGCTACTCCCCCATTTTCGTAACCCCACGAAAATGGGCTGATCGGCTTGACCGTGCCGAGGACAAACGGTAATTTGGACAGCGGTATTGACGCGGGGACCCCACGGGGCCCGCGTCCAATAGAAAGGCGGCTGTCCCAACGGGCGGGCGCCTTTTTCATTTAGGAGTGCAAGTCATGGATAACGCAATCGACGAGCTCATAGCGGAATGCGAGGAGATCCTCGCGGACCCCGATTCCTACAATCTCGTGAGCGAGGCAAAGAGAATCGAGTCTGCGCTAGAAACGGTCGTGCCCAAGGTCCGCGTGGGCCTGAAGATGTTTCGCGCGTCGGTCGCCGGTCATTCGTCATACGGGAGAAGGGATGCCGCCGAGGACATAAGGCGGCTCCAGTCGAAGGCTAGGCTGTATGCCGACGAAAGGCGCATGAGTTATGAGATTGAGAAGATGAAGTCCTCGGCAGCGGGGACAAACGTGAAAGTCGAGCAGCACGCAGACAGCAACGCGACATCAAGCTCAAGCTCCTCGTCCTCATCTTCCCTGAGGGCATCCGTCGACAGCTTGATGGAGACGGTCGCCGCGGACCGGATGCTCACCACGGAAGACAAGGACATGCTCGCCGCCTGCCTCGTTCAGATGGAATTGGCAGCAAAACGCGGCGACCAGGCATCGCTGGCCGACCGCATGATCAAGGGATTGGAGATTGCGAAGAAGGGAGGGGAACTAGTGGCCGGTATCCTCGCCGTCGGCGGGAAGATCGCAGGGCTCCTCTAGACGCCCATGTATCCGATGAGGACCCATTGACCGGTCTGCGGGCACCTCACGGCGCGCACGTCATATTCGGATGCCAGGGAGTATGCGCACGGCCTGAGCGTCGCAAACGGGACAGGGCCCGCAGCGTCGTCCTTCACTCCAAGGGCGACGACCCTCACGGTGTCTCCGCGCTCCTGCGAAACGAGCTCGTACCCAAGGCTCAGCGGAATGCCCGTGAGCCCGTCGTAGATCATCGTGTCGCAGGAATCGTCCTCGTACGTATATGCGCCGACGCTGCAGCGAGCCATGGGTACCTCCAGGAGCGTAAGTGGTGTTCATAACGATTATGACCCGCGGCGCGGCAGGGTTTTAGGATTTTCCGAAAAACCTCCAACGGCTCGGGCTCCGAAAAACCAGCCGCTGATTTGATTTAATCCTTAATTGCGCTAATCTTTTATATACTTTATTACTTAGCTGTGCTAATATTTAATTGTCGAAAGGAGTTAGGCGGTGACTAAGAAGAGGGACCTCGAGCGGGAGCTGACCGAAGCGGGCTACGTAAAGCTCAGCGGCACCGGCGCCAAGCACGACAAGTTCCGCCGCGGGGACGTGACGGTGACAGTGCCCAGGCACCGGGAGATAAAGGAGACGACCGCGAGGGGAATCAGGAAGGAAGCGGGGCTGCTCTAGCCCCGCCCTCCCCTTCACCGCAGGAAAGGAGACCACCATGATCGTCATGCAGGAGTTCGAGGTCTACCCCGACCCCGAGGGCGGCTACGCCGTGGAGCCGTGCGGGCTCGCCGGGGCCACCGAGGGCGATACCTACGAGGAGGCCGTGGAGATGGCCGTCGACTGGCTGCGCGTCCATGCCCTGGCGGCGCTGGAGCGCGGGGCGGAGTTCGAGGGCGGCGGGCTTGGCCATGCGCCGTCCCACGGCGGCACGATCGTCACCGTCGCGACCAGCGTCGAGCTGTCCGACATCCCGGCCGTAACCGCAGCCGAGGCCGCCGAGATGCTCGGCGTGAGCACCGCGCGCGTGGCGCAGCTCTGCCGCGACGGGAGTCTGAGCAGCTGGAGGGTCGGCAACACCCGCATGGTGTCGCGCGACTCCATCGAGTACCGCATCGCGGCCAAGCCCGGGGCGGGCCGTCCGTGCAAGGCCGCGGCGGAGGCGTAGCCCCAGCAGGGCGGGCTCGGCATCTAAACAAAAAAGCCCCGTGCGGCAATCTTGGCGGATCCGCACGGGGCATGCCCTCCGGCAAATAAGGGAAAGGCAGGACCATTATATGGCAACCAACGACAATTCCAGGTCAAAACTCGGCTCGAAGCGCGAGGTGGCTCCGGGCAAGTGGGTGATCCGCGTGCAGGCGGGCTTCCGCGCGGACGGACACGTGCGGCGCGTGTCGCGCACCGTCCACGGCACCGAGACCGAGGCCGACGTCGCCATCGCCCAGCTCGCCCGCGAGCTCGGCGTGTCCCAGGCGGCGCACGCGGGCGTGACGCTCGACATGTACTACTGGGGCGTGTTCCGCGACTCGCCCAGCAACCGCGGCAAGCCGCGCTCAAAGGCGAGCCTACGCGAGTACGACGGCCAGATGGACAACTACATCTCCCCCGTCCTGGGGTCGGTCGACATCTCCGAGATCACCCACGATATGATGCGAAGCTGCATCGAGCGCTCGGGCGCGCCGGCCAAGACCAAGACGACACTCCGCGCCGTCATGCGCCGCGCCTTCGATGACGGATGGGTGACGGTGGAGCCCTTCCGCCGCCGCGTCATAGCGCCCAAGGCCAAGCAGGCGCCCGTGGAGCCGTGGAGCATCCCCGAGGCCGCCGAGGCGCTGCGCAGGCTCGCCGCCAGCGACGACCGCGCGGACCTGGTCATGAACGCCTACCTCATCCTGGGCCTGAGCGGACTGCGCAAGGAGGAGGCGCTGGCCGTGCGCCCGTGCGACCTCAAGGTCACCACGACCTACGACTTCGCCACTGGGCAGCCGACCGTGTCGGAGTACATCGAGGTCTGCCGCGCGTACACGGACGAGGACGGCGTGAAGGAGACCAAGAACGCCCATTCCGTGCGCACCGTGCCGGTTTTATTGGCGGGCCGCGAGCGCCTGCACCAGATCATGGACGAGCTGCGCCCGAGCATAACCGTCGAGGGCGGCACTTCGGTTACGGAGCAGGTGCGGGAGTGGAGCGGACAGCGCATCGTCAATATGCGCGGCGATAATCTCGTGCGGGCGTGGCGGCGCATGTGCGTGCGCCATGACCTGCGGTATATCCCTCCTAAGGCCCTGCGCCACACGTCCGAGACCATCATGGCGGCGACCGAGGTCGACCCGCTGAGCATCATGGATCTGCACGGTCATACGGACCTGGGGACAGATTACCGCCATTACATCAAACCGGGCCTCGCGGAGCGCGAGAAGGCCGCCAGGCAGGTCGGGCGCGCTCTGCAGATCGTCGAGGGCGGCGGCGCGGGCGGCGGTTTTAATGGCACCGGTCTGGACGCCGAGACGCTCTGATTTGCGTTTTCTAGGTCCGCCACCAGCGAAATGCATAAAACGCCCCCTGCCGCGCATAAACGGCAGGGGGCGTAAAACGTGAACGGTAACGGACGGTTATGATTCGACTTCTCGGTAAACAAAAAAGGCCAACGCCGAAGCGCTGACCTGTGCGTTCTTTGGTGGGCCGTCAGGGGGTCGAACCCTGGACCTTGGGATTAAGAGTCCCCTGCTCTACCAACTGAGCTAACGACCCAAAGCTAAAGTCCGTCGTAGCGGACTTTAGAGGAGATATCGTGTGGTGGGCCGTCAGGGGGTCGAACCCTGGACCTTGGGATTAAGAGTCCCCTGCTCTACCAACTGAGCTAACGACCCGATATCAACACGAAGCAAGAACTGGGGTGGGTAAAGGGACTCGAACCCTCGACCTACGGGACCACAACCCGTCGCTCTAGCCAACTGAGCTACACCCACCGTGTCCTGTGCGCTTCGCGCTCGACTATTATTGCAAGGAACGCCACGCGATGCAAGCCCCAATTTTCAAGAATTTTGAAAAGAGTTTTTCGAGACCATTTCGAGCAATTCCCACCGGTTTCATAGGAGTAAACTTGCCCCACTGCAAATGCTCGAAAGGACAAGCATGAAAGAACTCTCCAACCGTACGGCAACGTTTACCGATTCGGTCATCCGCCGCATGACGCGCATCTCCAATAAGTATGGCGCCGTCAACCTGTCGCAGGGCTTCCCCGACTTCGATCCCCCGGCGCAGCTGCTCAACAGCCTGAGCGCCATCGCCAGCGACCCCAAGCCGCTCTATCACCAGTACTCCATCACCTGGGGCTCCCAGGCCATGCGTGAGGCGCTTGCCGCCAAGCAGGAGCACTTTATGGGCATGCCGATCAACCCCAACGAGAACATCGTGGTCACCTGCGGCTCCACCGAGGCCATGATGGCCGCCATGATGACGGTCACAAACCCCGGCGACAAGGTCGTCATCTTCTCGCCATTCTACGAGAACTACGGCGCCGACACGATCCTCTCGGGTGCCGAGCCCATCTACGTGCCGCTTAACCCACCTGCGTTCGACTTTGACCGCGAGACACTCGAGGCGGCCTTCCGCGACAACGATCCCAAGGCCATCGTCCTGTGCAACCCTTCCAACCCCTGCGGCAAGGTCTTTACGCGCGAGGAGCTCACCTTAATCGCCGACCTCTGCAAAAAGTACGACGCCTACTGCATTACCGACGAGGTATACGAGCACATCGTCTACGCGCCCCACGAGCACGTCTATATGGCCACGCTGCCCGGCATGTTCGATCGAACCATCAGCTGCAGTTCGCTGTCTAAGACGTACTCCATCACCGGCTGGCGTCTGGGCTACACCATCGCCCCGGCCCAGATCACCGAGCGCATTAAAAAGGTCCACGACTTCCTCACCGTGGGTGCTGCCGCTCCCCTGCAGGAAGCTGTCGTCACCGCCCTCAAATTCGACGACAGCTATTACCAGGAGGTCCTCGACCTCTACACCGCCAAGCGCGACCTATTCTGTCAGGGGCTCGATAGCATCGGTCTTGAGCACAACGTGCCGCAGGGCGCCTACTATGTGATGATGGATATCTCGGAGTTTGGCTATGACAGCGACCTCGACTTCTGTGAGGATTTGGCCTCCAAGGTGGGCGTGGGCGCCGTTCCGGGCTCGAGCTTCTTCCGCGAGCCCGTCAACCATCTGATTCGTTTCCACTTTGCCAAGCGAGACGAGACGCTCAACGCTGCGCTTGAGAACCTCAAGTCGCTACGTGATAAAATCAACCCGCGCGGGTAAGGACGGTCAGTAACTAAAGGCACTAAAGAAACCTCGTGAACCCGTTGGGCCATGAGGTTTCTTTTTATAGCGACCTCATTCATTTTTTTAGAGCGCTATACTTTAGTCACGGAGCAACTCGTCCAGAGAGGAATACTATGGCAGAGCAGCAGCTTATCGGAGCGCTCGAGGCCGGCGGCACCAAGATGGTCTGCGCCACGGGCTATGCAGACGGCACGGTCCTGGAACGCGAGCAGATTGCGACCACGACCCCGCAGGAGACCGTTGAGGCCGTCAACGCATGGTTTGCCGACAAGGACATCGCCGCGCTGGGCATCGGCGCCTTTGGCCCCACCGCAGTCAACCCTGCCTCGTCCCAATACGGCAAGATCCTGGAGACGCCCAAAACGGCATGGCGCTACTTTGACCTGCTGGGCACCATCCAAAACGAGCTCAATATTCCCTGCGGCTACGACACCGACGTCAACGTCGCCTGCCTGGGCGAGGCCACCTTTGGTTGCGCCCAGGGCCTCACTGACGTGGTGTATCTGACCATCGGTACCGGCGTGGGCGCCGGCGTGCTCTCGGGCGGTAAGCTCGTGCACGGCATGATGCATCCCGAGGCCGGTCACATCCTGGTCACGCGCGACCCGCGCGACACCATCGGCGAGCACAGCGGCTGCCCCTTCCACGACAACTGCCTCGAGGGCCTCATCGCCGGTCCCGGCGTCAAAAAGCGCTGGGGTGGCAAGAGCGCCGGAGAGATGGCCGATGACCCGGAGGCCATGGACCTGCTCGCCGGCTATCTGGCGCAGGCGCTCATGACCTACATCCTGTGCTACGCACCGCAAAAGATCGTCATCGGTGGCGGCGTGGCCGACCACACCCCCATCGTGCCGCTCGCGCGCAAGAAGTGCGCCGAGATGCTCAACGGCTACATCGTCACGCCCGAGATGGCCGACATCGATAACTACATCGTCAACAACAGCCTCGAGGGCAAACAGGGCATTATGGGCTGCTTGGCCCTGGGCGCTCAGGCGCTTCAGTAGCAGACGCACCCACAGGGCGTGGCGCGCCCGGCAAATCCGACCTACGGAACGACGCCACCACACCTCATATAAGCCCTCAAATAAAAAAGGCCGCCTAGGACCAAACAATACGTCCTAGGCGGCTTTTTTGGCGCGCATCAGCGGCCGTAAGAGATATCGGAGCACAACGCCCGTTGCCGCACCACAGCAGTCGATCATCACATCGGTGATCATGCCGGCGCGTCCCGGCACAAAGAGCTGAATCGTCTCGTCGATCGAAGGAATCAGCAGCAGGAACACCGCCGTGGGCAGCAGCACGTCAAAGGTGCGCCGGCCCTCAAAATCAAAGGCGTGCGTTGCCAAGATGCCGAGCACCATATACTCGGTAAAATGCGCGCATTTGCGAACAACAAAGTTGGTCACCCATTCATATGGAAGTCCCACGCCGCGCAGGAAATCGCGGATAGCTTCCATGGCCGTTAGGCTCAGCGAGCCCGACCCCGAGCCGGGAACCAGCGAATTGCCCCAGATCAAGAGCGCCATCAGGCAGGTCACGACCGCCCATTTTCGATTGATCTTAACCATGCAGAAGTTATGCCTCCGCGCGGAGCGGCGCGAAGCTGGCGGTACCGCCCTCGATAACGCTCAGATAGGCACGGCCCGTACGCTTGGCGGTAGAGGACTGCAGGCGCTCGATCTCTTCCTCGAGGATCTGATTGACGCGCTCGTGACGACGATTTTCCATAATGCCGGCGGCAATAGCCTCGGCTCGCTCGATGCCCTCGCGCGAGATACGGGCGGTATCCTCGGGGAACACAGCGCTGTGACGGCCGACATAGGCGGGTGCAGCAGGCTGAGGGGCAGCGACGGGAGCGGGAGCTGCAACAGGAGCAGGCTCGTCGATCTCGTCCAGAATCGCGGTGGCAGCGGCCCACATGTCCTCGTGGCCCGAGTAATCGGCCATGGGGACATCAACCTCGAGCGAGGCATCCGGAAGGTCACCGGTGTCGATGCGATCTTGGGCATCAATCGATGCGGTGATGGCTGCAGGCTCATCGAGGTCATCGAGATCGATGTCCGCGGCACCGAAAATGATAGGCATGCTGGCGAGGTTTGCGTTGTACGGCGCAGCCTCAGCCGCCTGCTGCTGGGCAGGAGCGCCCCAAAGCGAGCTTTCGGCGGCACGGCGGGCGGCAACGGCCTCCTCGTCCGCGGTCATGGCTTCATCAACGTACGAATTATCGGCAGAAGCGTTCACGTCCGCCGAGGTGGCGCTGCAGGCGTTATTGGCTGCCGCGTTGGCAACGAGTGCCACAAAAGCCGCCGTGCTGCCCGCAGGGGCGGCCTGGGAGCCAGACACGGCGCGTGCCGCGGCGGCGATGTCGTCGCGATTGAAGGAGCCGGTCTGCCCGCCGTTGGTGAGCTCGTCGATGGCGACTTGATAGACGTCGCGCGAGCGCGCAGGGTCGCAGCTCACCGGCGAATCGTCGTCGAGCATACTGTCGATCATGGACCAAGCCTCGGCCTCGTCCATGGCATCTGCGGCTCGAGCGATGGTAGGGACACCATCATCGGCATGACGGCGCTGGAACGCACCAGTCAGGCCGGAAAGGAATGCCGAGGTAGACTGCTCCGACTGAGCCTGAGAAGCAGAAGCGGCAGCATATGGAGTCGCATCCTGCTGCTGAGCTGGAATCGAGGCGGTCTTGAACTCGCTTTGATGCTGATTGAGATTGGCGGCACCGCCCATGGCATCGGGCTGGAACAGACGCTCTTCACGCTGCGCACGGTACTCGGAGATACCCAGCGAGGCGGCATAGATGCCCACGCCCGCCACCGCACCGACGGCAAAGGGAACAGCGCCCGCGACAACCGTCTCGTTGACCGACGAGAACGGCAGCGTCGCGGCATACATCACCACGGGGGCGGCAAGGCCGATCCCGCAGGAAAGTCCGGCAAGGACTGCTCGTTGTGTTGCATCAGAAGAAGCCATGAGCTCTCCCCATCTTCCAGCACCCAAATCGCATCATTCAGTTGGCTGCGCGAGAGAAGATGAAGCGGGGCTATGCCCCAAAGCAACGGTATATGGTTCGTTTCATCTGCGTTTTCCGTCGCGAAGCTTAAAAGCTATTATGCGAAACCGCCCTGCCGATTGCAAGCGACGATGTCGGATTGAAACGGGAAACCTGCTGCTCGTCGGTCTTACGGTCAAAAATAAGCGCGGAGCGGCGCAATGGAAAGGGGCCGAGGCTCAAAGCCCCGACCCTTTATCGCATTGATGACTATCGCAGCGCGTGGATGACAACCTAGAACGTCTGCTCGTAGTCGCTGTGTTTTTTGGCCGAACGCACCAGGAACTCCTGGTTGGTGTTGGTGCCCTTCAGACCCTTGATAAACGACGCCGCCGCACGCTCGGTATTGTTCATGCCGGCAAGAATGCGACGCAGACCAAAGACAAACGGACGCATCTGCTCGTCGACCAACAGGTCCTCGTTACGCGTACCGGAGGCAACGGGGTCGATAGCCGGGAAGATGCGGCGGTCGGCCAGGTCGCGGTCGAGCTTAAGCTCCATGTTGCCGGTGCCCTTGAACTCCTCGAAAATGACCTCGTCCATCTTGGAACCGGTGTCGATGAGGGCAGAGGCCAGGATGGTGAGCGAGCCGCCGTTCTCGATATTGCGGGCTGCACCCAGGAAGCGCTTGGGCGGATACAGTGCCGCCGAATCGACGCCGCCCGAAAGGATGCGGCCCGAGGCAGGCGCCGCCAAGTTGTAGGCGCGGGCGAGGCGCGTGATGGAGTCGAGCACCACCACGACGTCGCCACCCAGCTCTACGATGCGCTTGGCGCGCTCGATGACGAGCTCTGCCACGCGGGTGTGGTTGTCGGCAGGCATATCGAAGGTCGACGCCACAACCTCACCCTTGATGGAACGCTGCATATCGGTGACCTCTTCGGGGCGCTCGTCGACGAGCAGGCAGATGAGGTGCACCTCGGGGTTGTTAATCGAGATAGACTGGCAGATCTTCTTGAGGATCGTGGTCTTGCCGGCCTTGGGCGGGGACACGATCAGGCCGCGCTGGCCCTTGCCGATCGGTGACACGATGTCGATGGCGCGACCGGTAATAGAGTCCTTGCCGTGCTCCATGCGCAGCGGCTCGTTGGGATAGACCGGGGTGAGGTCGCCGAACTTGGGACGGTTGCGAATCTGCTCGGGGTCCAGACCGTTGACGGTCGTGATTTTGGCGAGGCCGGCGCGCTTGTCGCCGCCGCGCGAAGGACGCAGCGAGCCCTCGATGACGTCGCCCGTGCGCAGGCGCGCGGAGCGGATGAGGTAGGCGGGCACGAAGGCGTCGTCGTTGGACTTCATGTAGCCATGGGCGTGGATGATGCCGGAGCTGTCCGGGCGAATCTGCAGAATGCCCTTGATGTCGCGGAAGCCCTCGGCCTTCGCAGCGGTGACGTAGATTTCCTCGACGAGCTCGGCCTTCTTCTTGCCGGTCGTCTCGATCTCGAACTCCTTGGCCTTCTCGCGAAGTTCGGCAACCTTCATGGCAGCGAGCTCCTCGCGCGAAAGCGTAGGCTCGGTGGGAGCGGCATTACGCTCCTTGTTGCGTTGCTTGCGATCGCGCTGGCGGTTGCGACGGTCGTTGTTGCGCTCGTCCTTGCGCTCGTTGCGCTCCTCGTTGCGCTTGTGCTGGCGACGGTTGGGGCGGGCGCCGTCTTCGCTCTCGGCGGGGGCGGCACCATCGGTTGCGGTGGTGTCAACATTGGCCGCAGCGGCGTCATTGGCCTCGGCGCCAGAATCAACCTGCGCTTCGACATCAGCATGCTGCTCGGCGGCCTTGGCCTTAACGGACTTCTTGCGACCGCGCTTGGGCTTCTCGGATGCAGGCTGTTCGACGTCCTGGGGCTCGGCGGCATCAGTCGATACATCGGCGGTCGTCTCGGTGGAATCCTCGGACGCGCCCTTCTTGGCAGCCTTAGCCTTGGACGTGCGCTTAGCAGCAGTGCGACGCCTGCGACCGGGACGGACGTCGGCGGGCTCGGCATCGGCAGAAACGGCCTCGGAAGTCGTAGCATCCTGGACGGGTTCATCGGCAGCAGTTGAGGACTTGGCGGTCGCCGCAGCATCCCGAGCGGCGGCGGCTGCGGCTGCGGCCTTCTCGGCCTCGACAAAGGCCTTAGGCTTGCGACCGCGACGGTGAGGGCGCAAAGCCGGATCGACAACGGGAACTTCGCTGGCCTCGACAGGCGCAGCGGGCTCAACAGACGATGCACCCTCCCCTGCCGCGGAACGGACCGAAGTCTCAGTGGGCTCGGGGACTACCTGTTCCGCAACCTGCTCGGCCTTAGCAGCCGTGCGACGGCGTGTGCGCGGTGCCAGCTTCTCGGTCGGCTGGTCGGCGGCAGGAACCTCGGTGGCGGCAGGGGTCTCGAGTACAGACGGAGCTGCAAGCTCGGTCAGAGCCGCGGCCTCGCGCTCGGCAGCACGACGGCGGGCGCGCACCACCTGAGCCTCGCTAATCTGCGCCAACGCACGTGCCTGCGCGACCTCATCGGAAATCGGCGCCGAGGAGTCAGCTGCAACGGTGAGCTTGGCGCGCGTCGTGCGCGTGGTACGGCGCTTTGGCTTGGTGACCTCCTCGCCGTCAGCGGCAGGCTTGGCCGTGCGGCGCGTGCGCTTGGGCTTTGCCGGAGCAGCCTCCTCACCAGTTGCAGGCACGGCCTTCTCAGCCGCTACAGGCATAGGCGTCGAAGCAGCCTTAGGCGTCTCAGGAGCCGAGGCTTGAGCGGGCGCCGCGACCTGGTCCGACGCAACCGGTGCAGCGGGAGCGGCCTGCGTCGTCGTTATTTCGTTTTCTTGCTGTTGATCAGACACAGTGTTTGCTCAACTTTCTTTTCAAGCCCTGTGATCACATGCTCCCTGCATAAACCTTCAGGGCGGCTAAACAGTCTAGTTCCGTTCAAAACGACGGACATCATTGATCTGTATCGAGATGATTGCGTCAACTACGCAGCGTTAGTGTAACACAACCGCCGCCACCTGCAACTTAGTCATTGGGGACGTTCTTAAACGACTAGTCAAAAGGGACACTCTTTGTTTGCCACCCACAAATCTGACTGCCTCCGCCAAAACTATGGCGGTTTACTACGATGAATCGCTCAACCGCGACCACTCCGAAACTTGTTGAACTAAAACCGCAGGTAGATGCCTTGCACTTTTTAGCAAAACGCCGGCGTGGTTAGAATTCCTCAATTCATCGTAGTAAACTGGCATAGTTTCGTATTTCCAGCAGTTCCAAATTCATCAATACGTCGGCGTTTGCGAAAAAAGCCCGACCTCCGTAGGAGATCGGGCTTATAGGGCTCAGTTAAACCAAACCTACACGGTCAAATGACCCGCAGATTACATCTGCTCGGGCGCGGAAACGCCAACGAGGGTAAGCACCAGGGCGAGCGTCACGCGGACAGCGTCGCAAGCTGCCAGACGGGCGCGCGAAAGCTCGGGGTCGACGGGACGGCCCTCGCTCGGCAGAACCTGGCAGGCAGCGTAGAAGCTGTGGAAGTCGCCGGCGAGCTCCTCGGCAAAGTGGGTCAGACGGAACGGAGCGCGATCGCGAGCACAGCTGGCGATCAGGTCGGTGAGCTCGTTGAGCTTGCGCGAAAGGGCGAGCTCGGTCGGGTCGGTCAGCAGCGAGTAATCGACGTTCTCACCGATGGCCTTGGCGGCAACGGCCTTCATGCCCATCTCGTCGGCCTGCTCGGCGGTAACGTCGGCGGCACGGCGCAGGATGGAGCACACGCGGGCGTGAGCATACTGCACGTAATAGACCGGGTTGGAGTTGTCGCGCTTCTTAACGGCCTCGATGTCGAAGTCGACCATCTGGTTGGAGCTCTTGGAGATGAGCGTGTAGCGAGCGGCATCGGAGCCGACCTCGTCGACGAGCTCCTGCAGGGTCACCATGGTGCCCTTGCGCTTGGACATACGGACGGGCTTGCCGTTACGCAGCAGGTTGACGAGCTGGCCCAGCAGAACCTCAAACTTGCCGGGGTAACCCAGAGCGTCGCAGACGCAGCGTACGCGCTCGATGTAACCGTGGTGGTCGGCGCCCCAGATGTCGATGACGTGATCGACGCGCTGGAACTTATCCCAGTGATAGGCGACGTCGGAGGCGAAGTAGGTGTACTCGCCGTCGGACTTGATCAGGACGCGGTCCTTGTCGTCGCCCAGATCGGTGGAGCGGAACCACAGGGCGCCGTCCTTGGTGTAGAGGTAGCCCATCTTGTCGAGCTTCTCAAAAGCGCGGTCGACGGCGGAGGTGCCGGCGGTCTCGCCCTCGGTGTCCTTCACATACAGCGAGCGCTCGGAGTACCAACGATCGAAGTCGCAGTTGACGGCGTAGCAGAGGTCGCGCATGTTATCGACCATCTTTACATAGCCGCGCTCGCGGAAGCTCTCCATGCGCTCCTGAGGATCGGCGTTGACCCACTTATCGCCGTCGGTGCGCCAGAACTCGGCGGCCTCGTCGATGATGTAGTCGCCGCCGTAAGAGTCCTTGCCCAAGGTCTCGGCAAAGTTGTCCTGATACGGATGGGTCTCGGGGTGCTCGTCGTTCTCGTCGGCAACAAAGGCGTCACGGTCGGCGATCAGCAGCTTGTGAGCCTCGTCGATATCAACGCCCTGCTTGGCGATGATGTCGGCAAGCTGCATATAGCGCGTGCTGATGGAGTTGCCGAAGGTGTTCATCTGAGAGCCGTGGTCATTGATGTAGAACTCACGCTGGATCTCATAGCCGGCGTGGTCCATAACGCGGCAGAGCGAATCGCCCAGCGCGGCCCAGCGGCCGTGGCCGATGTGCATGGGGCCGACGGGGTTGGCGGAAACGAACTCGACCTGGGTCTTCAGGCCACCACCGACGTTGGACTTAGCGAAGTCCATGCCCTTCTCGCGAGCCTCGCCAAAGATGGCATTCTTAACGGCAACGGAGAGGTAGAAGTTGATGAAACCGGGGCCTGCGATCTCAACCTTCTCGATCGCGGGATCCTCGGGCATATGGGCAACGATGGCCTCGGCGATCTTGCGCGGGGCGCAGTGGGCCAGCTTGGCGGACTTCAGGGCCATGGTAGAGGTCCACTCGCCATGAGAAGTGTCAGCCGGTCGCTCGATAGCGCAATCGTCAAGTTCAAATGCGGAAAGGTCGCCGGCCTCCTGGGCCGCAGCAAGCGCAGCGCGTACCAGCTCTTCAATCTTCTCGGGCATAGATCCTCCTTGTGTTAAAGCCCCCGAGCTCTTGGTCACTCGTAGGGCAAAAGCCAGAGTTTGTAGCACTCTATCACAAGCGAGGGGCACTGTCGCAGGGTAAAGCCAATCGAAATTGCATATGCACAAAATTGACTACAGCTTGTATGGAGTCACTCAAAGATGCCGGTCTGCCTGCAGATTATGCACGCGTTGAAAATGCATAAAGGTGTGAATGAGCTGTGTCTTTTATCGAATACTCTTACCTATCAGAGTTGTGTGCTTTTCCTGCATAAAGCGAGGATTTGCGCACGTCAGCGTGTTATTCTAGACATACGTAAATTCGTATAAGTTGGAGGTAGCATGTTCTCAATCGGTCAACACGTCATTCATCCGGGTCAGGGAGTCTGCACCGTCGTCGGTTTTAGGGACGACACGCCGCAGCCCATGTTGTTGCTCGAGGCCAAGCAGGGGCATGCGCAGACGATCCTTATGTACCCCGTGGCGCAGGCCGACCGTCTGCATGCCGCCATCTCTCAGCAAGATGCCGAGCATCTGCTGAGCCACTATGACGAGCTGGAGTGCGACACCTTTACCGAGCGCAACAGCTCGCTTGAAGAGACACACTTTAAGCAGCAGCTCAAGCTGGGCGCGCCCGAGACGGTCCGCGTGGCAAAGACCATGATGCACCGCATTCGCCAGGCCGAGGAAGCCGATAAAAAGCCCAGCTCTTACTATATGCGTGTACTCAAGGAAGCCAAGCGCCGCTCCATCGAGGAGTTCGCCGTGGCATTGGGCGTCACCGAGGAGGCCGCCGAAGCCCGCCTAGCCCAAGCCGCCCTCAACTAACCCATCCGCGCCAAAAACCACCACAAAGGGGACAGGCACCTTTGTGGTGGTTTTTTCGTTCTAGTCGTTCTAGTAGTATTCATTCTTAGCGATACCTGCGAGCACAAGGAGTCTTTTATGGCAGAGCCACTTTCCGCCGGAATCACCCGCGACCGTGCGTTCGAATTGCTCAACGAGCACAATAAGGACCCGTTCCACATCACCCACGGCGAAACGGTCGAGGGCACCATGCGCTACTTTGCGCGCGAGTTCGACCCCGAGAACGAGGAGTTTTGGGGCATCGTCGGTCTGCTGCACGACCTAGATTGGGAGGAGCATGAGGACGACCCCATGAACCACACCATCTATGCGGCCGAGATCCTTGAAGGCGAGGGCGCCTCTCCCGATCTCATTCGCGCCATTCAGACGCACACGTCGGACTTCAACACCTCGCTGCCCAAGCCCGAGCTGCAGATGGAAAAGATCCTGTTTGCCTGCGACGAGCTCACCGGCTTGATCGGTGCTGCCGTCATCATGCGTCCGAGTAAGAGCGTCATGGACTTTACGACCAAGTCGCTCAAGAAAAAGTTCAAGGACAAGCGCTTTGCCGCCGGCTGCTCGCGCGACGTGATTACGCAGGGTGCCGAGATGCTGGGCTGGGAGCTCCCCGAGCTCTTCGACCGTACCATCGCGGCCATGCAGTCCTTCGCCCCCGACCGCGACACCTTTCAGGCTTAATTCCAAAACCATCACAAAGGGGACAGGCACCTTTGTGGTGGTTTTTGTTTGCGCGGGCGTTAGGGGCGGACCTGGCCGGTGCCTCGGAGCTTGTATTTGTAGGTGGTGAGGGCCTCGGCGGCAAAGGGGCCGCGGGCGTGGAGCTTTTGGGTCGAGATGCCAATCTCGGCGCCCAGGCCAAACTCGCCGCCGTCGGTAAAGCGCGTGCTGGCGTTGGCATACACGGCCGAGGCATCGACCTCGTCCAGGAAGCGCTCGCAAGCATCCGTGTCCTCTGCAACGATGGCCTCGGAGTGCATCGTGCCGTAGCGGTTGATGTGCGCGATGGCCTCGTCCTCGTTCGCCACGACCTTCACGCTCATCTCGAGCGCCAGATACTCGCGACCCCAGTCCTCCTCAGTCGCGGCAACGTAGTCATCGCCCTCGGCAAGCCCGGCGTCGGCGCATGCGGCGCACGTGGCCTCGTCGCCGTGAATGAGCACGCCGTGGTCGTGCAGCACGGCAACGACCGCAGGCAAAAACACATTGGCCACAGCATGGTCGACCAGCAGCGACTCGGCGGCATTGCACACGCCTACACGCTGGGTCTTGGCATTAACGATAATGTTGAGCGCCTTATCAAAGTCGGCGGACTCATGCACGTAGATATGACAGTTGCCCGTGCCCGTCTCGATCACCGGCACAAGCGACTCGCGCACGCAGCGCTGGATCAGGCCTGCACCGCCGCGCGGAATGAGTACGTCGACAATACCGCGGAGCTTCATGAGCTCGCCAGTGGCCTCGCGGTCGGTGGACTCGATCATCGAGATAGCCTCGCGCGGGAAGCCCTTGGTCTCGAGCGCATCGGCCAGCAGCTCAGAAATCATGGCACACGAGTGATAGGCCAGCGAGCCGCCGCGCAGAATGCAGGCGTTGCCGGTGCGGATGCAGATGCCCGCGGCGTCGGCCGTCACGTTGGGGCGCGCCTCGTACACCATGGCGACCAGGCCCAACGGCACGCTCACGCGGGTGAGGTCCACGCCGCTTGCGAGCACGCGGTGGTCGAGCACGCGGCCGACAGGATCGGGCAGCTCGGCGAGCTTCTCCAGGCCGGCGGCCATACCCTCAACGCGCTCGGGCGTCAGCAGCAGACGGTCGAGGAGCCCCGCCGAGGTCCCCGCATCGCGCGCGGCGGACATATCGAGCTCGTTGGCGGCAACGATGGAGTCGACACCGTTGCGCAGTGCTGCGGCCATGGCGCGCACGGCCTCCTGGCGCTGCTCGTCGCTCGCCGTGGCAAGCGAGGCCGACGCTGCCTTAGCGGCAACGGCAAGATCGTGGACATACGTGGCTATATCGACCGACATGGGCGGCCCTTTCTCCTAGAAGTTTGCAACCATGGTAGCCGATTTGCGCATGGCCTCGCCCGCGGCGGTAGAATTGGTCAACCCGAAACACCGCAACGAACGGAAGACTCACATGGCCCTCATCACTTCGTACCACGTCCCCGGCCTGTATGTCGAGGACCACAGCATCGACGTCCCCCTCGACTGGCGCGGCCTGGAGCCGATGCTCCTGGCCGTCGGCAGCACCATGCGCCGCGGCGCCATGCCGGCGCCCATCGCAGGTGCGCCCGAGAGCATCAAGCTCTTCTACCGTGTGGTTTGCGCGCCCGACCGCATCAACGACGATCTGCCACTGCTCCTGTTTTTGCAGGGCGGCCCCGGCGGCGAGAGCCCGCGTCCGCTGTCACCCACAAGCGACGGCTGGATCGAGGAGGCCGTCAAGCACTTCCGCGTCGTCCTGCCCGACCAGCGCGGCACCGGACGCAGCAGCTGTGTAGACGGACGCACGATTGCCGCACTGGGCGAGCGTGCCGAGGCAGCCGGCGCCGATGCGGACCGCTCGCAGGCGGACTTCCTCAAGCGCCACCTCGCCAGCTCCATCGTGCGCGATTTTGAGTACCTGCGCCTGGTGGGCTTTGGCGGCAGGCCCTGGGTCACGCTCGGGCAGAGCTACGGCGGCTTTTTGACGCTGAGCTACCTGTCGCTCTTCCCCGAGGGCGTGGCGGCAAGCTTTACCTGCGGCGGCATCCCCCACGTACCGGCGAGCGCAAGCGAGGTCTACGCGCACACCTTCCCGCGCATGGCTGCCAAGACGCAGCAGTATTACAACCGCTACCCCGCCGACGTCGAGCGCGTGGCGGCCCTGGCAGATGCCCTCGAGGAGCAAAAGCCCGTGCTACCCGACGGCTCGCCGATGACGGTCGAACGCCTGCAGCTCATGGGCAGCGACTTTGGCATGAAGCCGAGCTTTGAGCGCATGCATTGGATTATCGATCATGCTTTTGTTGACGGCGACGGCACGCTGGCCTGCGGCGCCTCGGTATCCGACAGCTTTTTGATGCGCGCCTTCGAGCGCACCAACACGCGCACGAATCCGCTGTACTGGACGCTTCAGGAGTTCATCTACGCCGACGGCGACACCATGCCCATTCGCTGGGCCGCGGCAGAAGAGAAGGCCCATCGTGCCGAGTTCGACACGCTCACGCGACCGCTCATGTTTACCGGCGAGGCCATGTTCCCGTGGATGTTTGAGCAGATGCCCGAACTTAAGCCCTTCAAGCCGGCGATGGATCTGCTTATGGAAGACACAAGCTGGGACAAGATCTACGACCCGCAGCGCCTGGCGTGCAACGAGGTGCCCCTGCAGGCCGCGGTGTACTTCGATGACATGTACGTGGACTCGGGCATGCAGCTCGATACGCTCAGCCGCGTGGGCAACTCGCATGCCTGGGTGACCAACGAGTTCGAGCACGACGGCTTGCACGGCAGCGTGGTGTTCAAGCACCTCTTCGACGAAGCCCTCAACCGCGGAGACCTGCGCCAGATCTTCTAGCAAAGGAGTGTCCCCGTCTGCCGGCACAATAGGAACGTCCCCAAGTGCCGGCAACGACAATGCCGCTGGTAGAGGACAGAAAGCGAAAACGCCCCTAAGCGAGCAAGGTGACGTGAAAGAGGAGGGCATTGACCTTTTGGTCATGCCCGACGATTGAACGTCAGATTGCCGCTTAGGGGCGTTTGCAGCGTCAATTGGTTAGGCGAACACTATCAAGTTGTCCCTATGGATCGCGGGCTTCTCGGCCAGGTCTGCGAGCAGGCGGTTGCTGGCAATCTGGTCCTGGCGGCGGCCGGCTGCAAGCTCCAGCACGTCCGAATCGGCCTCGGCGATACCACGGGCGACAACCATGCCGCTCGGGTCGCACACGTCGAGCACATCGCCCTCGGCAAACTGGCCATCGACCTCGCGAATACCCACCGCGAGCAGCGACGATCCGCGGCTGACCAGCGCCTTCGCGGCGCCATCATCGACCGTCACCGAGCCATGCGCCTTGTCACCCAGTGCGATCCACAACTTGCGCGGCGCAATGTCCAGGCGCTCCGCCGGCGGATCGAACAGCGTACCCACGCTCTCGCCGCGGGCCAGACGCACGAGCGCATCGGGCTCCTCGCCCGAGCAAATCACGCTTTGAATGCCCGCCGTCATGAGAATGCGGCTCGCGCGAATCTTGGTGATCATGCCGCCCGTACCCACCGATGTGGAAGAATCGCCCGCCGAGGCGATAATCTTGGCATCGATCTTATGCACGACCGGGATAAACTCGGCCGTCGGATCCTCATGCGGATTGGCGGTGTAGAGGCCATCGATGTCCGAGAGCGTCACGCACAGATCGGCAGAAACCAGGCAGCTCACAAGCGCCGCCAGCGTGTCGTTGTCGCCGAACTTGATCTCATCGACGGTAACGGTGTCGTTCTCGTTGACGACCGGCACCACGCCCAGCTCCACCAGGCGCAGCAGGGCGTCGCGCGCGTGCAGGTAGGACGTGCGGCGCGCCGTGTCGTGACGCGTGAGCAGCACGAGCGAGGTGAGCAGGTCGCGCGCATGGAACTCCTCGTCGTAGGCCGACGAGATGATGCACTGACCGGCCGAGGCGCAGGCCTGCAGGCTCGGCAGGTCACCGACCGGCTTGCGGTCGAAGCCCAGCACGGGATAGCCGCAGGCAATGGCACCCGAGCTCACCACGACCAGGCGCCAGCCAAGCTCGCGCAGCGCTGCGGCCTGGTCGGCAAGCCCGCCGATAAAGGCGCGGTTGACCTTGCCGTCGGCGCCCACCACCGTGGACGAACCGATCTTTACCACCATCGTTTTATAAGAAGTCGTCATACGTCAAACCAATCGAATGTCGAGCGTTCGGGCGAGCTGGGGCAGTCGGGGCGCCTGGTGCGGAACGGACGAAAATGATCCGTTTTCCTCCGTCCCCTTCGGATCATTTTGCCCAGGGGAAGGCCGAAGCCGCAGCCATGTTCTTGCGCACGAGCTCGTCGCGCACCTGAGCCAGGCCCTGCTCCATGCCCACCACATAGGTCTGCGGGTACAGGAAGCGCTTGAAAGCTGCGTCCAGATGGTCAAGTGCCCAGGCGCAACGCTCGCGCGCGTCCTGGATGCTCTCACGCGGAGCCACCGCACTGCCATCGCGCACGATCGGCACCAGCAGCTCGCGATACTCAAGTTCGGACACGTCGGTCACCAGAGCGGCATCATTCACGGCCACGAGGGTATTGCCGCGCGCGGCGCCCTCCCCCGCCAGATGGTCCTCGTCGTAGATCATGTCGCAGACTGGGCCGCCAAAGCCGTCGTAATAACGGCGCACGCGTTGCACACCCGGGATCGTGCGCTTGTAGGGCTGCTCGGAGAGCTTGACCACCGGCGTCCACGGGTCCGTCTCACTCGCACGGCGGGCGGCGAGCTTGTACACGCCGCCCAGCGCCGGCTGGTCGTAGCAGGTCGCGAGCTTGGTGCCCACGCCAAAGCTATCGATAGGCGCGCCCTGGTCGAGCAGCGACTGAATCGTGTACTCATCCAAATCGTTAGAAACCGAGATCCCCACATAGGGCAGGCCCTCGGCATCAAAACGGCCGCGCACATACTTGGAGAGCTTGGCGAGGTCGCCGGAGTCGATGCGAATGGCCGACAGGCGCTCGCCCACCGCTTCCATCTCCTTGGCAACCGTAATGGCATGCTCGCAACCCTCGCGTACGTCGTAGGTGTCGATGAGCAGCGTGCAATTCTTGGGGCTCGACTTGGCAAAGGCGCGGAAGGCCTCGAGCTCGGAGTCGAAGCTCATGACCCAGCTGTGCGCATGCGTGCCAAAGACGGGAATACCGTAGCGGCGGCCGGCGAGCACATTGGACGTAGAGGAGCAGCCGGCAACGTAGCTCGCGCGCGCGACGGCCAGCCCGCCATCGGGACCCTGGGCGCGGCGCAGGCCAAACTCGGCAACGGGACGGCCGTCCGCCGCCAGCACCACGCGCGCCGTCTTGGTGGCGACAAGCGTCTGGAAGCCGACGATGTTGAGCAGCGCCGTTTCGAGCAGCTGGCACTCCAGCGCGGGACCGGTGACGCGAACCATGGGTTCGCGCGGAAAGACGAGCTCGCCCTCGGGGACGGCGTCGATGTTTACATGTGCATGAAAATCGCGCAGGTAGTCGAGGAATGCAGGCTTGAACATCGCACCGCCGGCCGGGGCCTGGAGTGAGGCGAGGTAGTCGATATCCTCGGGCGTAAAGCGCAGGTTCTCGACCAGCTCGGGCAGCTCGGCGGTGCCGCACATGACGGCATAGGCGCTGCCAAAGGGATGGTCGCGGTAAAACGCGGTAAAACAACCCTGCTCATTGGCCTTGCCGCTCTCCCACAGGCCCTGGGCCATAGTGAGCTCGTACAGATCGGTGAGCATTGCAATGTCGGTGGGATGCGAGATGTCGGTCAAAGCCATGGGGCGACCTTTCGGATGCGTTGTGCAGAGGTTGAGGGTTGGAAAAGGGCAGAGTGTTCGGGCATGGCACCCAGCGCGAATGGGCTAGAGCAGGCCCATGCTGGTCAGGATCGTGTAGCCCATAAAGATGACAAACGCGATGAGGGCAAGGACAATGATGATTTTTTGAGCCGGCGCCATGCCAGGGATCTCGTTCTCGCCCGTAGGCTCCTTGGAGGTAACCATGCGCTTGGCAAAGGTCATCTCGTCACGGCTCGGCTTGGGCTCGACGGACTTGGAACGAGCGACCTTTTTAGGCTGAGGTTTAGGTGCGGTGGGCGCGGGCTTCGCGGCGGCGGGCTTGGGCGCGGGGGCGACGTTCGCGGCGGCCTCCTCGGCCTTCGCACGCTCGGCACGCAGGGCGGCCAGCTCCTCACGCTCGCGGCGTGCCTCTTCCTGGGCCTCGCGACGAGCTTTCTCGGCGCGGAGCTCTTCCAACTCGGCGCGTTCCTCGGCAGACAGTGGTTGGGACTCAAGCTTGGCCATGGTACAGCCCTTTCTTTTAAAAAAAGCCGCCGACACAATGTCAGCGGCTTATCAAATCCAAGGGTGGAGACGAAGGGAGTCGAACCCTCGGCCTCTGCCATGCGACGGCAGCGCTCTCCCAACTGAGCTACGTCCCCAAGACAAGTTGATATTTTACCTACGGCTCGCCAACTGTCAACGCCCAATACCCAGTCTTTTTGGGACGCGGCTATTTTGACAACTTTTCGAGCAGGCGATCCTCTCGATGATTTTTTAATCCCCGTCCCAGAAAAATCATCGGCGAGCGCACTACTTTGCGCTGGTGAGGACGCCGGTGGTGTCGAACGCCGGGGTGAAGCTCTCGTCTACCGCTCCGCCTTCTTGCCAAAACATCGTCGTAAAGCCCAGGTCGTCGGCATGGTCGAGTACCTGCTCGTACTCCTCGCGCGTCACGGCGCGCGCCAGGTCGCCGCCTTGTTCGCACATGAGGGCATTGGGCGTGTACTGGTTCATGACCGAGATCGGCACGTCGCCCACCGTCTGCCACACCAGGTCCAACACGCGGCACGAATCGTCCGCATGCCCCGGCAGCACCAGATGACGCACGATTATGCCGCGCCTCATGAGCCCGTCCTTGTCTACCAGCTCTCCCCCGCGGCGCTCAATCTCGCGCGCCATCTGGGCCAGACCCGACACGGCCACGCGCGGGTAGTCCTTAATATGAGAAAGCGACTGCGCAAGCCCGGCATCGGCATATTTAAAGTCCGTAAGCCACACGTCGACCAGGTCGCCCAGCGCTGCCACGGCACTCGCGCGCTCGTAACCACTCGTGTTGTAGACAATTGGGATGACCAGTCCGCGCTCCCGAGCTGCGGCAATCGCGGCCGGCAGCAGGTGAGCATAATGCGTCGCCGTCACCAGATTGATGTTATTGGCACCTTGGTCCTGCAGCTCCAGCATAATCTCGACCAGGCGCTCGGGCGAAATCTCAAGCCCAAAATTGCCCGTCGAGATCTCGTGGTTCTGGCAATAGATACATTTGAGCGAGCAGCCGCTAAAGAAGATCGTGCCCGAACCGGCCTCGCCCGAGATAGGCGGCTCCTCCCACATATGAAGCGCCGCGCGGGCCACCTTGAGCGTGTCATCGGCACCGCATACGCCGTGCGCACCCTCGTCGCGCACCGCACCGCAACGGCGCGGACACAAATGGCAGGCGGGCGAAAAAAGTTCGGTCAACGGCGTCGGCATAAAAACATGCTCCAAAACAACGATTCAGCAGCTCAAACGTAAAGGGACCAACCGCACAGACGGCTCGAGCCCAAGGCGCCGTAATCGTCCGACACGATTTTTGTAATGTCAAGACTGGAATCGATAAAGTGCCGCTTTATGATGTAGGTATTCCGCCCCCCGCGGAGCAACTGGGTGAACCGTCGCGTTTATTTAGGGAGCCCACACAGTCGTACCTAGTACAGGTATCCTTCGTTGTTAAGGACGCTGGAACAGTCGATGAGGGCACCCACCTGTTTTAGGTGGGTTCATTTTCGTAACGTGGGGGGTGGTTTTTATTTGCCGAAAACCACCATTACAGCCCATATGGATCCCCGCCGGTATCCCGACAATCCATCGACAACATCCCAATATCTGGTAAGCGCGTGATTATCGCTGCGTGCAATTCCATGCACCCCCCTTGGTCGAGTATCATGGTTCGGCTATGCCCTTTGCGCTTAGCAACCTTTGACCTTTTCCTTCGACGCTTGGCGGTTTTTAGATTCATGGCTTCATCCCCGAGCTACATACCGTATCTATGCGTGGCAGCGGCGGCCTTTATCACGACCTTCCTCACGGTGCCCCTGGTCAAGCGCTTGGCAATTAAGCTCGACGCCGTCGACTATCCTTCTAAGCGCCGCATCAACACCAAGCCCATCCCGCGTTTGGGCGGAACGGCGGTGTTTTTGGGCCTGGTCGTTGCCTGTATTGTGCAAATCCTAGGCACCTGGTACCTGGGTTGGCCGCCCGTTTTGGTGCCCCACCCCCGTCTGCACATCAGCTACCCCATACTTGCGCTTTCTTTTACCGTCATCTTTGCGACCGGCGCTATCGACGACGTCTTCCAGCTCAAGCCCAAGCAAAAGCTAGCCGGACAGGTCCTCGCCGCGCTTATCGCCTGTATCGGCGGCCTGCGGATCGGCGTCATCGTCAACCCGTTTGCCCCCGGCGAGATCATGCTCGGATGGCTCGCCTACCCCATCACCGTGATCTATCTGGTGGCATTCACCAACATCATTAACCTCATCGACGGCCTCGACGGCTTGGCCACGGGCATCTGCGGCATCGCGTCGTTCACCATGTTTTCGATGGCCGTTCTCTCGGGCCGCATCGACGCCGCCGCGCTCTCCATTGCGCTCTTTGGCGCTTGCCTGGCCTTTTTGCGCTACAACTTCAACCCCGCAAGCATCTTCTTGGGCGACTCGGGGTCGTTGCTTCTGGGCTTTGCACTGGGCTCCATCTCGCTGCTCAACGTGAGCCGCACCGCCGCGCTCACCTCGCTTATCATCCCGCTCATCGTTGCCGGCGTGCCCATCATCGACACGTTTAGCGCCATCGTGCGCCGCAAGCGCGCCCACATTAGCATCGGGCAGGCCGACAAGGGCCACATCCACCACCGCCTGATCCAAGAGGGCTACAACCAAAAGCAGGCAGTGCTCCTCATCTACGCCTGGTGCATCATGCTTTCGGCCGGCGCCGCCGCGATTAACCAGGTCGAGGTGCCCATGCGCGTGCTCATCTTTACCGTACTCGCCATTGGCTCGGCGGCCTTTGCCAAGCACCTGCACCTGTTTGAGCCCGTGCTGCGCCACCATTACAACAAGCGCACGCACGAGGACGAGCTCGTCACCCCCGACGATCCCGCCTTTAAGCAGGAGGAGCAGGCGGCAGAAGAACGCAGGGAGGAGCGCCACCACAGGCGCTAGGGTAAGCTGCCGAGGCTGCGCCCAGGCGCCGCCGGCCAAACGCGCAGCCACGCCGCGCCCATCGCACATGCCGCCGCTCTCCCGCCCCTCGCGTACTTACGCCCCGACCCTCCAATAAACGCGTTATCATCTTGACCCATGAACATACGTTAGGAGCAATCATGCCAAACGAGAACAGCTACGAAGTCGCGCTGCAAAAGAGCAACGCCATTCGCGAGGGCCTGGCCAAAACGCCCGAGAAGTTCACCATGCTCACCGGCGACCGCCCCACCGGCCGTCTGCACCTGGGTCACTACTTCGGCACCCTCAAGGGCCGTGTTGAGCTGCAGAACATGGGCGCCAAGACCAACGTGCTCATCGCCGACTACCAAGTCATCACCGACCGCGATACGACCGAGCACATCCAGGACAACGTGTACAACATGGTCATGGACTACCTTGCCTGCGGCATCGACCCCGACAAGACCATGATCTACGCGCACTCCGCCGTACCCGCCGCAAACCAGCTCATGCTGCCGTTCCTGTCGCTGGTCTCCGAGGCCGAGCTGGCGCGCAACCCCACGGTCAAGGCCGAGATGGAGGCCTCGGGCCACGAGCTCACCGGCCTTCTGCTCACCTACCCGGTGCACCAGGCCTGCGACATCCTGTTCTGCAAGGGCAATGTGGTGCCCGTCGGTCGCGACCAGCTGCCGCACATCGAGCTCACCCGCACCATCGCCCGCCGCTTTAACAACCGTTACGGCAAGGTGTTCCCCGAGGTCGACGCGCTGCTGTCCGAGACCCCGCTGCTGCCCGGCCTGGACGGGCGCAAGATGAGCAAGAGCTACGGCAACGCCATTAACATCTCGATGACCGCCGAGGAGACGGCCAAGCGCATCAAGAAGAGCCAGACCGACTCCGAGCGCATGATCACGTTCGATCCCGAGAATCGCCCCGGCGTGTCCGGCCTGCTTTCAACCGCCGCCATCTGCACCGGCCGTTCCGAGGTCGAGATTGCCGAGGAGATTGGCATGGGCGGCTCCGGCCAGCTCAAGAAGTACGTGACCGAGGCCGTCAACGAGTACTTCGCGCCGATCCGCGAGCGTCGTCAGCGCTATGAGAACGATCTGGACTATGTGAAGGACGTGCTGCACGAGGGCAACCGTCGCGCCAACGAGATTGCCGAGCAGACCCTGGCCGAGGTTCAGGACGCCATGGGCATGGTGTACTAGGCAAAGCGCCTTCGCACAACATAGACGGTGAGGCTGAATCCTCACCGAAACAGGAACAGGCCCGCTGGCAGATAGTTGCCAGCGGGCCTGTTCCCGAAGTACACCGTTGAATCGCACAGAGGGGAGGAATGCGAATCAAACTCAACAGGGCAGGCTTTTTCATCGCCTATTGCCTGCTCCGTTGCTGAAAACAATATAGTTCACCGTGGTTTACTTTGCTGCGACAAACCGCGCCGCCATACCTTCTCCATAAGTTAACCTCGGTAAACCTGCCAAAACCACCACAAAGGGGATAGGCACCTTTGTGGTGGTTTAAGCCACGGCAGAGCCGCTAGAGCCCTGCAGGCCAGCGACAGGCGGCCAAGTCGACGTGCATGTCGTCCTTAAACGCCACACCCTCCCCTAGCAAAAGCTCACGTTGAGCATCGGGACCGCCAAAAGCAAAACCATCGCATATGCGGCCATCGGCAAACACCACGCGGTGACAGGGAATCTCGCCGGGGCGCGGATTGCCATGCAGGGCATACCCCACGTACCGCGCACTTCGTGGACGTCCAGCAAGCAGCGCCACCTGACCATACGTGGCGACCATCCCCTCGGGAATCTGCTCGACCACCTCGTACACCCGCTCAAAAAAGCCCTCAGACGCCATTGCTCGCTCCCTTCCACCCGGAATAGCATAAACCACCACAAAGGTGCCTGTCCCCTTTGTGGTGGTTTTGGCAGGTGGGCTAGTTAACGGGCTGGAAGAAGGCTACGGCTACGGCGCCGGGGCCTACATGGGTGCCGATGGTGGCGCCGATGGTGTGAACGGGCAGTTCGCCCTCGGTGTGGCCAGCCCACAGTGCCGCGCTGTCCTCGATATACTTCTTGAGCACCGCATCCGAAAGGCCCGTATAGCCGAGCGCCAGCGGCATGGAAAAGTCGATGCCGCCTGCCTTTTCGACCTTCTGGTTGAGCAGGTTACGGCCGTTCTTGGAACCGCGCGCCTTGCCCAGCTGCACGATCAGACCGTCCTCGGCAGCCACAACGGGCTTTACGTTGAGCAGCGTGCCCACGGCGCCGGCAGCAGCAGACAGGCGACCGCCGCGCACCAGGTACTCCAACGTCTCGAGCAGGCCGATGACGACCACGCGGTCGCGCACGGCCTCGACAGCCGCCGCAACCTGAGCCGCGCCCTGGCCCTCGTCCACCAAGCGCAGGGCATACTCGACCAGCACGCGCTCGCCCAGGGTAACGTTATTGCTATCCACCACGTACACATCGCCGCCCGGGGCCTCGGCAAGTGCGGTGCGGGCACTCTGATTGGTGCCCGAGAGCTTGGCGCCCACGGTAATAATCACGGCCTCATCGCCGGCCTCACGCGCTTCGGCAATCGCCTGCGAAAAGGCGTACGGGTTGACCTGACCGGTCTTGGGCAGCTCATCGCGCTCCACAAGCATCTCGTAAAAGCGCTGGTGATCGATGTCGACGCCATCCATATACACATCGGTGCCAAAGGTGACGGACAGCGGCAGAACACGCAGAGCGGGGTGCTCCGCCGGCGACATATCGCTTGCGGAATCGGTAATAATGCGGACGGACATAACGAATCCTTTCTTGCGCAGGTCCCGCGCGGGGAATTTTGACAGCAATGCCCCGGCACGGCATACGCGCTCAAACGGGACTATGCAGTTTTTAATGGGAAGCAAATGCCTTGGCGGCCTTAGATCTCACGCAGGGTGTTGAGAATCGTACGCAGCGACGCATACATCTGCTCGCGCTGCTCCACACCCATAGCCTTACCGGTGGTGTCGAGCACCTCGCGAATGATGCGGTCCGCCTCGCTCATGCTCTCGCCGCCCAGAGCGGTCAGGCGCACCGGGGCACGATACTTAACGGCTGCATCACCCGAGTCGTCGACCTCGACGTAGCCGCCCTCCTCCAGATGCGCGAGCGTGCGCGAGACGGCGGCACGGGTCACGCCTGCCATGCGAGCCAGGTCAGCGCCAGTCAGGCCGTCCTTGCTGCGCTCAAGATAGTACAGGCACATAACGTCGGAGCCCTTGAGGCCCAGCCTTGCGCCCTCGGATGTCTTAATGCGCTGGATCTCCTTGTAGAGCCCGCTGATCAGTCCGACAAAGTCCTCGAAACGTGTCTCGTCGTTCTGCTGCATGGGAGACGACCGCCTTTCGCTTGCATGATGCTAACGGGTAAACATCTTAGCCGCACAAGGCAACACCCATACCCAAATATCCCATTTGTTAACCCATCAACATAAAAACCACCACAAAGGGGACAGGCACCTTTGTAGTGGTTTTGACCGGCGAACATGATCCGCAGGCGTCGCTACAGTTCCACGCAGGGATTGTCGCGGGTCACAAGCGTCTTAACGACAACCGTCGCTCCCAGATAGCGCTCAAGCAGCTCGGCTAAGCGATCGATCGCGGCCTGGCAATCCCCCATCCGCTCGGGCTCCACGCACTCAATCGCCAGGAATGCATCGGCCGAATCGTCGGACAGCGCCGTGCGAACGCCATCGCGCCAGTTCCAGCAGCGGCATACGGCGCCCGCATCATCGATATAGGCGAGCTCGCCGGGCAGCGTCGGGTCATCCGTTTCCTCGCCAAGTGGCAGGAACGCATCGCCGCCGTCAGTCACCTTCAAGCGAAGATCCCCCTCAATCGCATGCAGGTCCTCGCCGCCAACGGGCAGCGCGTAGGTCAGCGACACCGTGTTGTAGATGTCCACCGCGGGCGTAATGTGGCCCACCGGTTTGCCCTTGAGCACGCGCTTGAGCAGGTTCTCAATTGAGCAACGCGCGCCCTTTTTGGTCTTGAACAGCCGATAAGCCTCGCGCCATGCCTTGACCGGTGCGTTCTCGCTGATAGTATCGCTGGTCAGATGACGCTCCGCGTCGATATTGGCGCGGTCGAGCAACGCCGCAATCGCGTCCACGTCCTCTTGAGGAATCTGAGCCGCGGGCTTCATGCCCTTTACGACCGCAACACCGACAGCCGCCTGCGGAAATAGCTCCCAAAACGAATCCTCGGCAATAAAGCTCTTCATGCGCTCTCCCTTCATCGTGCGCGCCCGAGCGAGGGCGCCTAAACAAAAAGCGCCCTTACGACGGCCACCTTCAAAGTCCTACGGTGCCGCCACAAGAGCGCTTACGCTGCCCCCATCCGGAGAAGGGAGCGATATGTTAGGCGTATTGTAACCCGAGTCATCCGCGCGAGTAAAACCACCACAAAGGTGCCTGTCCCCTTTATGGTGGTTTTGGGTCTGAGGCTACGCTAGTGGCGAAGTCCCAGCAGGCCGTGGCCGCGATGACGGGCGTCGGCGTGCACCTGAGCGTGCGGACCGGCGGCCTTGACGGATTCGGGCAGGTGCGAGTACTTCTTCTCGAAGTTCTCCTCGAACATCACGGCCAAGTTGTGCGCGGCCTCGTCGTAGCGAGCGGTGCTCTGCCAATACTGGCGCGGCACCAGGATGCCGTCGGGTACGCCGTGGCACGTGGTGGGAATGTCGACGTTAAAGATGTCGTCGTGCACGAACTCGCTGTCCTCGATGGTACCGTCGAGGGCGCGGGCCACCAGGGCGCGCGTGTAGGCAAGCTCGATGCGATGACCCACGCCGTAGCCGCCGCCGATCCAGCCGGTGTTGACCAGGTACACACGCGTGCGGCCGTCGGCGATGCGCTCACCGAGCATCTTGGCATAGACCATGGGGTCGAGCGGCATAAACGGCTCGCCAAACAGCGAAGA
Organism: Collinsella sp. TF12-2AT; assembly: GCF_003436735.1. Classification (NCBI taxonomy): domain Bacteria; kingdom Bacillati; phylum Actinomycetota; class Coriobacteriia; order Coriobacteriales; family Coriobacteriaceae; genus Collinsella; species Collinsella sp. TF12-2AT. The sequence continues at coordinate 105,836 of NZ_QSQK01000006.1, forward strand.
GAACGTGGGCGTGGGCTCGGTGACGCCGACCTCGGTGCCGGGGATCTTGGCCGTAAAGCCCGTCACAAAGTGATACATGGCGGCGTCGGCCGTCAGGCGCGAGATGGGCGGCAGCACGCCAAAGGCATCGCAGGTCAGGAAGAGCACGACGCTTGGAGTGGTGCCCATGCCCTTGGTCCACGCGTTGGGAATGTGCTCCACAGGGTATGCCACGCGCGTGTTGTGCGTGATCGAGATGTCGTCGTAGTTGGGCTTGCGGTTCTCGTCGAGCACCACGTTTTCGCAGATCGCGCCAAAGCGGACAGCGTTGAAGATCTCGGGCTCGTGGAACGCGTCCAGGCCCTCGCATTTGGCGTAGCAGCCACCTTCGATGTTGAAGATGCCCATGTCGGACCAACCGTGCTCGTCGTCGCCGATCAGTAGGCGCGTGGGGTTGGCCGAAAGCGTGGTCTTGCCCGTGCCCGAAAGGCCAAAGAACACGGCGGTCTCGTGCGTGACGGGATCCATGCTGGCCGAGCAGTGCATGGGTAGCACGTCGTCCTCGACGGGCAGCAGGTAATTCATGACGCTGAAGATGGACTTTTTGATTTCGCCGGAGTAACCGGTGCCGGCAACCAAAATCACGCGCTCCTGGAAGTTGATGACCACGGCGGCGCTGGAGTTGAGGCCCTTAATGGCGGGATCGCACTGGTAGCCCGGCGCGGCGAGCACACAGAAGTCCGGCTCGCCGGTGCGTGCGATTTCACGGGCAAGCGGGCGGGCGAGCATCTGCTTAATAAAGAGCGCTTGGCTGGCACGCTCGCAGGCGACAAGCAGGCGACGCGTATGGTTGCGATCGGCACCGGCCATACCGCGAGTGACGAACACATCGCGCTCGTTGAGGTAGTTGACGATACCGGCCTTGATGGCCTCGTAGCTCTCGGCAGAAAGCGGGCGGTTGACGGCGCCCCAGGCGATCTTGTCGTGCACGTCGGGCGTGTCGACGATAAAGCGGTCGTTGGGCGAACGGCCGGTACGCTCCCCCGTCTCGATCACCAGCGCGCCGTTGGATGCCATGCGGCCTTCTTCGCGGCGGATAGCGTGCTCGACGAGCTCCGCGGCGGGTAGATCGACCAGCAGACGGGGTTGATTCTCGGCGGGATCTTCGACCAGCGCAATACCAAAGTTGGACAGAACTTCTGCAGGGGTAACACCAGGCATGGGGCCTCCTTTAAAAGCGCGACACGTGGACGCGGCGCGCACTTTACTCACGTAAAGCCCGTTGTACCCGATATGCAAAAACGTTTTTGCGGCAACGGCGAAGCGCCCGCCCAACGGTCAAAAATCGCAGGCAAGCGGCCTAGTCGTTAGGGACACTCTTGAACAGGCAACAACCAAGGAGCGACCCCGGATGCCGGCACTTAGGGACGTTCCCAAAGTGCCGGCACATAAGGAACGTCCCCAAATGCCGTCTACTGAATGGCGCCGCCGAAATTATCGAACAACCTGTTCAAAAACACGAACGAACACCGTCGCGTCTATACTAGAGCGTAGCAATAGAAAGGACTCCGCTTTGAGCATCACGCCCATCGATAGCATTCGCCGCGCCATCGCCCGCCGCAATGGCGTCGCCGACCCCACCGTATCGGACGGGGCGCACGGGCAGGGCGGACGCATCGAGAACGGCCTGTTCCCCGCATCGCACACCGCCGAGGAGCTCGCACGAATCCAAGAGCTAAGCCAGCGTAACGCCGGCGGTCCCGACAGCAGCCAGGCCACACGCCGTCGCCGCGAGCGCGATCGCCAGCCCGGCCCCATCCACCGCATGGTCAATGCCTGGTGGAACCGCCTGCTCGGAGCCGTCTACGGCGGCGGCTTCTCCACGCAAGAAGCCGAGTACGAAGATCACGCCACCCGTCGCGACTACCTTTGGAATACCCTGGGCACCGCCGTGTGGGGCATGGTGTTTCCGTTGCTCACCATCGTGTCCACACAGCTCGTGGGCGCCGAGGAGGCTGGCAAATTCTCCATCGCCTTTGTCACCGGCACGCTCATCATGATCGCGTGCAACTACGGCGTGCGCAATTTCCAGGTCTCGGACATCGACGAAAAGACGTCCTTTGCCTCTTACCAGCTCAACCGCTGGATCTGCGGAGCGCTCGCGCTGGCATGCGGCCTGGTATACAGCAGCGCCCGCGGCTACGATGCGCAGATGGCCACAATCGGCCTGGGCGTCTACCTGTATAAGGTGATCGACGGCATTGCCGACGTGTACGAGGGACGCCTGCAGCAGGCCGACAAACTCTACCTGGCCGGCATGAGCCAAACGCTACGATCCGTCGGCGTCATCGCGGTCTTTAGCGTGGCACTGTTCCTCACGCGCAGCATGCCCATCGCCGCCATGGCCATGGGCATCGCCGCGATTGCCTCGCTCGTGCTGGTCACCGCCCCGCTCGCCCTGCTCGAAACCGAAAAATCACGCCGTATGAGTCTGCGCGAGGCTGGTCACCTGTTTATCCAGTGCGCCCCGCTCTTTGGTGCGCTGTTCCTGTTCAACCTCATCGAGAGCATGCCCAAGTTCGTGATGGAAGGCACACTGGCCTACAAATACCAGCTGTACTTTAATGCACTGTTCTTTCCAGCGCAGGCTATTTTGTTGAGCATTGGATTTATCTATAAACCGCAGCTCCTACGTCTGTCGAGCATTTGGGCGAATCCGCGCAAGCGTCGCCGCTTTGACTTGATTATTGTTGCCGTTATGGCACTGATCGTGGTCATTACCGGAGCGTGCGCCGCATTTATGGCAGGCCCCGGCATCCCCATCATGAGCTTTATGTACGGCCTCAACTTTGAGCGCTACCGCACGCTGGCACTGCTAATGGTTGTCGCCGGCGGCGTCACCGCGGCAATCGACTTTATCTACGCCATCATCACGGTGTTGCGCCACGCCGGCGATGTCACCAAGATCTACCTGATCTGCTTCGCCGTAAGCGTGGTGCTGCCGGTGATCCTGATTAAGCTGCTGGGTCTGATGGGCGCCGTGGTGAGCTACCTAGCCATCATGGCCCTACTCCTGGTGCTGCTGATAATCGAGTACGCCCACATCCGCCAGCGCATCGAGCGCGACCGCAACCCCTACGGCGCCTAATTAGCTGCCCCGGTCACCGGAATTTGCGATGGAATCGCCCCGGCTGGGGTCTCGTTGAAGACAATATGCATTACGTAAAACTAAGTGAGTAGATTTTTACCGAATCCCTGACCACACCGACAGAGCACAAGTCTGTGACCTGCGGTTTTATTGAGGCAAATATGTTGGGTGCTCGGCATTTCCAAAAAAGTCTACTCACTTAGCCAGCGGGCAGCCAAATGATTATTTAATCCCCGTCCCAGAGAAATCAATTAGCGGGCAGAAGGGCAAGAGTAGTCAAAAAAGCCCCGTCCCAAATTAGCTACCACTTGCACCGATTATTCGCCCGGGTTGATGTTCGCGTAGAACTCCGCCCCATCATCGAGCCGCAGGATGCCCACGCGACCGAACTCGGAGCCGGTGGCGGCGGCGCAGTCGATGTCGATGCGATCGGGCACGCCGGCGGTATCCTCGCCACCCAGGCGCACAATCTGCCCGCGGCCCGACTCCTCATCGAGCCCCGCCAGGCCGCCAACCTCGCAATAGCGCCCAAGCGACACCGTGGGCGTGTGGCCGCTCACCACGACCGGGCCCTCGCCCTCGGCAGAAAGCAGTCCCGTCGGCGCATCCCAATAGCCGTGACGAATCCACAGCAGGTCATCGGACGACTGCACGGCGAGCATTTGCCGCAGCAGCTCGCTATCGGCATCGACCGCTCCCCTGCCGTCACCGCAATCGACACCATGCTCAAGCAAAAACGCGCGCGCCGCCTCGGTCTGGATGCCGGCATGCACCAGCAGGTACGGGCGCTCCTCGGTCTCGGCCACCGCGTAGAGCGGCAGCGCGGCCATCCATCGCACGAGCTCCTCGTATGCCTCAAATTCCATGTCGTTGAGCTGCTCGCTCGTCGTCCAGCCACCGTTGATATCCCAGGTCTCGGCATCGAGCGGGTCCTGGCCAATGATGGCATCGAGCATGATCTGCTCGTGATTGCCCTTGAGCACGTGGGCGTTGGGCAGCGAGCGCACGAGCTTAATAACGCCGACCGGATCGGGCCCGCGATCGATCATGTCGCCCAGCACGTACAGCGTGTCGTCGGACGTCAACGAGATCTTAGACAGGGCCTCGTCAAGCGCACGCACGTGCCCGTGAGCATCAGATGTCACATAGATCGCCATGGTACGCCTCTCCTTGCATTGCGGTCTAAGCCCGGCGCCGCAACTAAAACTTCAAGTTGAACTTAAACGTTACCCATTGTACTCCGTTGCAATAAAGCTGGAAAGGGTTTCCGAGCAGAGGCAAAGACGGCAGCCGTCTATGACGATATCGCGCACGCCCGTAATCCGCCCCCATAAACCCACCACCTTTGGGTACAAATAACCGCAGACAACTGACCGTGCCACGCCAACCACCCAGGAGCGGACACTATCCATGAACCAGATACTTCTCTTTATCGGCCTCGTCATCATTTTGTGCCTGACCATCAAACCCGTCGGCAAAAAACTCCCCTTCCCCACCCTCCTCATCTTTATTGCGCTCGGCATGCTGCTCGGCGTCAACGGTCCGGCGCACATCGACTTTAGCGACTACGCGCTCACCGAAACCGTCTGCAGCACGGCGCTGCTGTTCATCATGTTCTACGGCGGCTTTAACACCAACATCGACCGTGCCAAACCCGTCGCCGCGCCCGCTGTGCTGCTGAGCACGCTCGGCGTTATCGCCACCGCCGGCATCACTGGCGTGTTCGCACACTTCGCACTGGGCTTCGACTGGATCGGCGGCCTGCTGCTGGGCTCGGTCGTGGCGTCGACCGACGCGGCGAGCGTCTTTAGCGTGCTGCGCGAGCACAACCTGTCGCTAAAGGGCGGCACCGACTCGCTGCTCGAGGTCGAATCGGGCTCCAACGACCCCGTCGCCTACATGCTCACCGCGGTACTCGCCACCCTCGCGGCGGGTGGCAACATCGACATTCCCGTGCTGCTGGCCAAGCAGATCATCCTGGGCGTGGGGCTGGGCCTTGCCATCGGCTGGATATCCAGCCGCCTGATTGAGCGCGCACACGCAACGGCCGAGGGCGCGCAGACTATCTTTTTGTTCGCCGTGGCGATCGTCGCCTACGCACTGCCGAGCTACCTGGGCGGCAACGGCTTTTTGGCCGTATACCTGGCAGGCATTGTGCTGGGCGCGAGCGACATCACCGGCAAGGTCGAGATGGCGCACTTCTTTGACACCCTTACCGAGATGGCCGAGATGACGATCTTCTTCTTGCTCGGCCTGCTCGTCACGCCCGCGCGCCTGCCGCAAATGCTGCTACCCGGCCTGGCGCTCATGGCGTTTATGCTCTTTGCGAGCCGCCCCATCGCCGTCGGTCTGCTGCTGGCGCCCTTTAAGACGAGCCCTCGCCAGGTTGCGCTCGTAAGCTGGGCGGGCTTGCGCGGCGCGGCTTCGGTCGTCTTTAGCCTCTTTGCTGTGGTGGCCGGCGTTCCCGGCGGACACGACCTATTTGACCTGGTGTTTGTGATTGCCGTATCGAGCATTGTGGTGCAGGGTTCGCTACTGCCGGCGGTGGCGAAGAAACTCGATATGATCGATGCGGCCGGCGACGTGCGCCGCACCTTTAACGACTACCACGACGAGGACGGCATGTCGTTTGTAAAGCTCAAGGTGGGCGCTGGCCATCCGTTTGCCGGGCGCTCGCTCGCCGATATTGGCAGCGCGACGGACATGCTCGTGGTCTTGGTGCTGCGCGACGGGGCACACCCGGTACTGCCCAACGGCGATACCGTCATCGAGGAAGGCGACCTTCTGGTGATGGCAGCCCCAACGTTCGAAGAGCGTGCCGAGGTTACGCTGCGCGAGGTCACCGTGACGCCCCACGGTCGCCTGGCCGGTCAGCGCCTGCGCGACGTGCCGCAGGGCAAGCACCCGTTTATCGTGGTGATGCTCAAGCGCGACGGCCAAACCATCATCCCCGATGGCAACACCCTAATATACGCCGGCGACGAAGCCGTCATCGCCACGCTAGCTTCCTAGCAGCCCGTCCCTCTTCAGCTACTAGCTGTCACCCACAGCAAAGTCGCGGAGGTCGAGGCCTTCGCGTTCGGCTCGGGCTAGGAGCTCTTGGGGCGACTCGTCCTCGATATCCATCACGTCGAGCATGGCAGCGGGAAAGCCCACGCCAGCCGCGCTCCCCGCGTAGTCGAGCAAGCCCTCGCGCAGCTGGTCTACATCAACTTCAATCTTCACGGTGAATCCTCCTACCGGGCAATCGCGGCCGGACAAACCGCACGTCCCAACTGATGTGCAATAAACTCCAGATACGGCCATAATAAAATAATGAACATCAGGGAGGTTACGGATGATGGACAAGCTCACTGCCATGACAGAACAAGTCAGAGATTTTTGTGATGCGCACGATTGGCGCAAATATCACACTCCAAAGGAACTTGCCATCGGCATAGCGACAGAGTCCTCCGAACTCCTTCAGCTTTTCCGCTTTATGAGCGACAAGCGCATTGCAGAAATGTTCGATAGCCCTGATCAGCGCCAAGCCATCGAAGACGAAGTTGCCGACACGCTCCTCTTTCTCCTACGTTTCGCCGATCTAAACGGAATCGACCTCCCAAAGGCGCTCTCGTCCAAACTCAAACGCAACGGCGAGCGCTATCCCGTCGACACCAGCTCCAGCGAATACAGAAAGGCGGCCCACCATGAGTAATGAGTTCGCCCTTCGACAATACACGCTTCCCCTCCCCCAACCCTTCGAGGCAAGCGAATCGCTGCAGGACTTTGGCACGCCAAAGCCCGGATTCCACCATGACGAGAGTTGGCCCGTTCTCTATATTCTGACCAACAGTAAAAACAAAACGGCGTACATCGGTCAAACGACCAATTATCGACGCCGCATGAAGCAACACGCCGCAAACGTGGACAAAGACTTCGACCGGACCCTCCTGATTGACAATCCAACCTTCAATCAGTCAGCAACATTTGAGTTTGAGAATCGACTTATCGAGCTGTTCTGCGCTGACGAAAAATACCAGGTAACCAACGCCAACAATGGCTATGCCCAGTTCGATTATTTTGAGCGACCTCAGTATCGCCAGAAGTTCAGAGACCTCTGGACAAAGCTTCGCGAAGAGAACTATGCGATCCACCCCATCGAAGAGCTCGAGAATACCGACCTGTTCAAATTCTCGCCCTTCAAAACGCTCACGCCCGATCAATACGAAACGATTGAGGCGATTTACAGGCGGCTCGAGCAAGAGCATGAAGACATTAAACACGGCGGTCCCAAGAAAGAGCGCGTAACCGTCGTGAACGGCGCGCCGGGAACAGGCAAAACAATCCTCGCCATCAGTCTCATGTTCAAAATCAAAAATGAGCCGAACCTTTCCGGTCTGCGGGTCGGCTTCGTGACGCCCATGGAGTCTCTGAGCAAGACGCTCAAAAAACTCACGCACTTCCTCCCCGGGTTAAAGCCCGGCGATATCCTGAGCCCCAACGACGTCACAAAAAACGATCGGTATGACGTCTTGCTTGTCGACGAGGCGCACCGACTGGGAAACTACTTATCCGCCGGCGCCGGCATCGGAGCTTTCTACAACACATGTGAACGACTCAGCTTGCCGCGCACGAGCAGCCAGGTGGATTGGATTTTCAAATGCTGCGACAAGGCGTACCTGTTCTTTGACCCCAAACAGCAAGTCCGCGCATCGGGACTCAACCGAGATGGCCTTGAGCAGCGACTCAACCAACTCGAAGAAGCCGGCATCGAGACCGAAGAATTCAACTTGAGTACCCAAATGCGCGTGCGTGGCGGCGATGAGTACCTCGATTTTGTCTACGACCTGCTTGATAACAAAGCGTACATGCATGCCGGCATGAAGTTCAAAGCACTCTTTTCATAGGAGCCTTACGATTCGCGAGCCGGGGATCCGGACAGCGATATCCCCAGATACCAGTTTGGAATCGTCGACCGATTTGAGGACTTCTGCTCTCTGCAGCAAACCAAGGAAGAAGAAGTTGGTCTATCCCGCATGATGGCAGGCTTTGCGTGGAAGTGGGAAACGAAGAATAACAAAGATGCGTTCGATATCGTCATCGAGGGCATTCCCAAACGCTGGAACTCAACCCAGAAGGATTGGGTTAACTCCGCCAACGCCGTCAACGAAGTCGGATGCATTCATACGGTACAAGGCTACGACCTCAACTACGGATTCGTAATTCTGGGTCCCGACATTTACTACGATTCGAACAAAGATGCAGTCAACGTTAACAGGGCAAACTTCAAAGATGCCGTTGCCAAGAAAAAGGCAAGCGACGATGATCTGCAAAAGATCATCGTCAACGCCTACTACGTCCTCATGACGCGCGGCATGTTAGGAACGTATCTCTATGTGTGCGACCCCGCGCTCAAAGAGTACCTGTCACGGTATATCCCGGCGATATAGACCTTGCGACCGCCCTCCCCCATGTAACCATCCTGTAAATCATAGCGGCGCACTCGAGTTTTACCGTGATGCGGTCGCGCCTAGCGCTCCACTGTGCTAAAGTATCCCGAACGTTCAAACGACTACGAGGGGGAACTAGAAGATGGCACGTGTGCACAACTTCTCAGCTGGCCCGGCCGCACTGCCCACAAGCGTGCTCGCCGAGATCGCCGACGAGATGATGGACTACCGCGGTTGCGGCATGTCCGTGCTCGAGATGAGCCATCGATCTAGCATGTACCAGCAGATCATCGACGACGCCGAGGCAACCCTACGCCGCCTGCTGAGCATCCCCGACAATTACCGTGTCCTGTTTTTGCAGGGCGGCGCCACGCTGCAGTTTGCGGGCATCCCCATGAACCTCATGCGCCGCGGGCGCGCCGGCTACATCGTGACCGGCAACTTTGCCAACAAGGCGTACAAGGAGGCCGCCAAGTACGGCGAGGCCGTGCTGCTCGCGAGCTCCGAAGACACCAACTTCGACCGCATCCCCGACATGGCCGACATCAACGCGCGTATTGCCGCCGAGGCCACGGGCGACGGGCTCGACTACGTCTACATCTGCCAGAACAACACCATCTTCGGCACCATGTACCACGAGCTGCCCAACTGTGGCGATGTGCCGCTGGTCGCCGATGTCTCGAGCTGCTTTCTGTCGCAGCCGCTCGACGTTGAGCGCTACGGGCTCATTTACGCCGGTGCGCAGAAAAACGCCGGCGCCGCGGGCGTGACCGTGGTCATCGTGCGCGACAACCTGATCGCCGACGACCCGGCCTTTGCGCAGACGCCGCAGTACCTGAACCTTAAGACCCAAGCCGCCAAGGGCTCCATGCTCAACACGCCCAACACCTTTGGCATCTACGTGTGCGGCAAGGTGTTCCATTGGGTTGAACAGACCGGCGGACTTGCCGCCATGGCCGAGCGCAACTGGGCCAAGGCCAACCTGCTCTACGACCTGCTCGAGAACAGCAAACTATTCCACGGCACCGCACAGACAGACAGTCGCTCCATCGCCAACGTCACGTTCCGTACCGGCGATGCCGACCTCGACGCCGCCTTTGTCGCAGGCGCGGCCGAGCACCAGATTCAAAACGTCAAGGGCCATCGCCTCGTCGGCGGCATGCGCGCCAGCGTGTACAACGCCGTCACCATGGAAGACGTGCAGGCACTGGCCTCGTATATGAAGGACTTCGAAGCGCAGCATAGTTTGAGTCCGCGATCTAACTAGCCCGCAACGAGCGGGCCGACCAGCCACTTCAAACCACTTGTTATAAACAAATCCGCTAAGGAGTTTTTCATGCGCAAGATTAAAACCATCGACGACATTACCAAGGACGGCAAAGTCGAATTTGGCGAGGGCTACGAGTTTGTGGGCACCGCCGAGGAGGCCGACGCTATTCTGATGCGCTCCACCGACCTGCACGGCCACGAGCTGCCCGAGGGCATCCGCGCCATCGCCCGCTGCGGCGCCGGCGTCAACAACATCCCCGTCGAGGAGTACGCCAAGAAGGGCGTCGTCGTCTTTAACTCCCCCGGTGCCAACAGCAACGCCGTCAAGGAGCTCGTCCTGGGCATGCTGGTGCTTTCGAGCCGCGGCGTCGTGCAGTCGATGAACTGGGTGCGCAACAACGCCGACGACCCCGAGATTCAGGTCGATGCCGAAAAGGCCAAGAAGGCCTTTGTGGGCCGCGAGCTCAAGGGCAAGCGCATCGGTGTCATCGGTCTGGGCAACGTGGGCTCCAAGGTCGCCAACGCCTGTGTCGACCTGGGCATGGACGTTTACGGCTACGATCCGTTCATTTCCGTCGAGCACGCGTGGGTGCTGAGCCGCGAGGTGCAGCGCGTGGGCACGCTCGAGGATCTGTGCCGCGGCTGCGACTACCTCACCGTGCACGTGCCCAGCAAGGCCGATACCATCGGCATGATCAGCACCGAGCAGATCGACCTGCTGGCCCCGGACGCCGTGCTCATCAACTACGCGCGCGAGACCATCATTGACGAGGACGCCGTCGACGCCGCCCTGCGCGCGGGCAAGCTCAGCTGGTTTAGCTGCGACTTTGCCACGCCCAAGACCGTCAAGATGCCCAACACGTTTATCACCACGCATTCGGGCGCCGGCACCGGCGAGGCCGAGGCCAACTGCGCCGACATGGCCATCAGCGAGCTCAAGGATTACCTGGAAAACGGCAACATCGCGCACAGCGTCAACTACCCCGCCTGCAGCATGGGCAAGGCGCGCGCCGCAAGCCGCATTGCCTGCCTGCATGCCAACGTGCCCAACATGATCGGCCAGATCACGGCCATTCTCGCCAAGGACAACGCCAACGTGCAGCGCATGACCAACGAGTCCGCTGGCGAGAACGCCTACACCATGTTCGACACCGATGAGCACCTGGACGGCAGCACGATCGAGGCACTTAAGCAAATTCCGTCGATGTATCGTGTGCGCGTGATTAAATAGCGCCGGCGCCAATCCTGCCAGACAGACCACGAAGCCCATTCGGCCCCCGTTTTCACGAAACGGGGGCCGATTTTGTTGCTCCGGACGACTTTAAAATGATACCCAGAACAAGTTTTTTCAGATAATCGATAGTGAGGCTCAAGTCGCTAAGCACACCCGCTTTGATAAACAGCTTTATCAGGGACTTTAGTAGGTAAAAATCGATCTCTATGTGCCGAATGTAAGTTGACTGTCCATTTTCCGAAACAACTTATTCTAGATAGCATTTTTAAGGCCCCTCCAAGGCGAAATATAAGTCTTTTTGTGACCAAAACTCTAGTCCGCGCGACCGTTTTCCACCCGCGCGGCTACATTCCTGCCCAATCGATAAAAATCTCCTCACGAAGCCGCCGTTCGAGCTCCTGCTGTCGCGGCGTCTTGTCTTTCAGCGGCACATCGAGATAGGACATGATGAGCTCCATCACCACGCGGAAGGCATCGAAGTCGGCCAGCTGACCATAGGTCATCAGAACGACGGGATATCCCATGGCTTGCAAGGCCGTCGTTCGATCGGAGTCCGAAATCTTGGATTCTATGGATCCGTGAATGGCTTTACCTTGGCATTCAACCAGACACTCTCTGCTGCCGTCCTTATTTGCCAGCAGGATATCGGCATAGCGCCTATCAAGCCCCGAAATCAGGCGGGCACTGCGCGTCAAGCGAATCTCGACGTTATTGGTAAGGCGCAGCCCTTCGCCGCCGCGCAACCTCGTAAGGCCAAACAGCATCGAAGCCTGGACCTCGAGCGGCGATGCCGCCACCCCCGTAATGCATTTCGCGGCACGCGTGAACGATTTAGCGCCGCGGAGCCCCGGGATCTTATCGACGTACTCGGTAAGTTCAGAGAGCTCAATCAAGGGAGGTCGTTTCCACAAGTCTGTTGGATTCCCCGAGGTATCCTTTACGTTTTCCCAGCCCGACCGTGCGTCACCCCACCGGCCCCCGTATGCCTGCTCAAGTGCCGACTTTACCTGAGGCGCAATCTTGCACACGGCAAAGGTGCCGCACATCTCATACATGCACATGATCAGACGCTCGTTTGAGACCGAGGAAGCCAGGGTCAGCAGGGTAAAGAGCGGGGACGCGACATCGAGGCCAAACTCCGTCTGCCGCACGGAATCAAACGGCCTCTCCCCGTTCCAAACATGCCTGACAATGCGATCGCCCTTACGTCCGCAGCTGCCCTGCGCCAACACGTGTAACGGGGTGCCCAGGAAATGCGTGACGAGCGGATGCTCACATAGGTGCTCCCTGCGCGGATCGTCCGCAGAATCGGGCAGGTCCGGCATTATTGCCAAGACCTGTGGAGGTATCCGGTGATACCGAAAGGCAGATATGTCGCACAGCATGTCGTCCATGAAGGGTACGTACCCGCTGCGTCGCTTGTGAACCCGCCCGGACGGCAAACGCGCTGGCTCGGCCTGCGAACGGTAAATACTGCCACGCCCACGTCGCGGATCTCTCAGGAGGCTTACAATCGGTTTGGAAAGCAAACTGATTGTGAGGTTGCATATGGTTGATGAGGATTTTGCCTGGCGGCTTGCGCAGGAGCTTGTGCGGATCGACAGCTCAGACCCGGGCGCGTATGAGGATGAAATTGAGCGCTTCATTAAGAGGCTCATTGAGCAGCAGCTGGCACAACTTGATAGTTCTGCGCTCGATGCCGTGCAGATTGAGGAGCTCGAAGTGCTGCCCGGGCGCCGCAACCTTAAAGTCACCGTGCCGGGCCAAAGCGACGAGCCGCGGCTGATCTATATCTGCCACATGGATACCGTCACCTTGGGCGATGGCTGGGACGCAGACATCGAACCGCTTGGGGCGGTTGTGCGCGACGATAAACTCTATGGCCGCGGTGCCTGCGATATGAAGGGTGGCCTGGCCTGCGCCATTGCCGCACTGGTCCATACGCTCGAGCGCGTGGCGGCGGATGGCGCGCTGCCACGCCGCGGCTTTTCGCTCATCTGCTCGGTCGACGAGGAAGACTTCATGCGCGGCTCAGAGGCCGCGATCGATGCTGGCTGGGTCAGCTCGCGCGAATGGGTGCTGGACACCGAGCCCACCGACGGACAGATCCAGGTGGCGCACAAGGGGCGTACGTGGTTCGAGATTGAAATGGCTGGCGTGACGGCGCATGCGAGCCAGCCTTGGAAGGGCGCGGATGCCGTCGCCGCCATGGCCGAGGTCATGTGTTCGCTTCGTCGCGCGTTTGCGGCGCTGCCCGCGCACGATGAGCTGGGGCCTTCGACCATCACGTTTGGCCAAATCGAGGGCGGATATCGCCCCTACGTCGTACCCGACCGCGCCAAAGTCTGGGTCGACATGCGCCTGACCCCGCCGACCGATACGGCCGCCGCAATCAATATGGTCGAGCATGCCATCGCCGTCGCCGAAGCCGCCGTTCCCGGTTGCCATGGCAGCTACACCGTGACGGGCGACCGCCCCGCCATCGAGCGCGACCCGAACTCTCCCCTTCTAGCAGCGCTCAAGCGTGCCGCCGATGACGTAACGGACGCGGACACGACCGTCGGCTTCTTTACCGGCTACACCGATACCGCCGTCATTGCCGGCAAGACAGGCAACCGCAATTGTATGAGCTACGGCCCCGGCTCGTTGGCGCTCGCACACAAGCCCGACGAGTATGTGCCCCATGCCGATATCGTTCGCTGCCAAAACGTGCTCATCGCGCTTGCCGATAACACGCTCTGGGACGCAAGCGGCCAAGTTGGGGCATAATAAGCCGCGAACAAACCGACTCGCGCGTTAGGACCGCCCATGAAAGCACTTCCGTTTCCCTGCATCCGCCCGGCTCAGGACCGTGTGCTCGAGGCGCTGCCTGCGATGGGCGGTATCCTGAGCGGCAACGACGCCCTGCGCGGCGCCATTGCTGACGGCCTAATGCTCAAGGATCCAGGCGCGGCGTATTACGTGTACGAATGCTCGGGCGAGCCGGGTCGCGCGACGGGTGTCGTGGCGATTTGCCCGGTTAACGTACTGACGGGTAGCGACGAGGCTGCCGCCGAGAGCGTCGACGCACTCGCCGCCGCGCGCGCGATCGCCGAGCTTAAGGTGCAGCCGCGCCCCGTGTCGCTCGCCTACGAGGCGTCGCCCGTCATGGATATCATTTTGAGCGCTGCCAAAGAGGGCGCATCGCTCTACGCCGTCACCGATCCCGCGGGCGTCACACATCGCGTGTGGGAGGTCAAGCGCGAGGACGCCGTTGCCGCCATCCGTGCCATGCTCGATCAGGCGCCCGACCCGGTGTTCGCCGGTGACTCCGCCTATGTCGCCGCACTGGCTGGGGCATCGCAGATTCTGGCCGACGAGGCCCGCGCTGCCGGCGCCTACTCTGGCAAAGAGCCGTTCAACTTTGCTGTAGCCGTGCTGTTCCCCGCCGCGCAGGTCAGCGGCAGCGCGCCGCAGGTTCCGACGGGTCTGCTCACTCACCAGGTCTCACGGTTCTAGCGAACTCAAACGCTAAGCTGGAAAACCCAGCATCCAAACAAACAAGGGGCGGAGATGCAGCAAACGCATGCACCTCCGCCCTTTTCGCATCAAACAATTACGCCGGTAAACCGGGCCGCAACGTCAGCGTTATCCACGCTGCGGACCTGCCGCCGCCACGAGCGGCTCTAGCCCCAGCTCGCGCGCGTAGTCTTCCTGCGTAAAGACTTCGACCAGTTCAAACGTATCGGCCGCATCGTCAAACGCAAAATGCAGCACTGAGCAGTTGCCCGGCACGCGTTCGCGCTCGTCGGCCGCCGCGCCCCGCACGTGGTCCAAAAACTCCTTGATAGCTGAGCCATGACTTACCGCGAGCACGCACGTATGGTCCGGACGCTGCATAAGATCGGTCAGCGTCGCCACCATGCGCGTGCGCACCTGGATCTGGCCCTCGCCGCCAAACTGCCGATAGAAGTCGCGCCACGGGCGCTCGGGCATAAGCATCACGCGCTCGGCCTCAAAGTCGCCAAAGAACCACTCACGCAGGCCGTCCAGGCGCTCGTACGCCAAGCCCGGCCACAAGTTG
Organism: Collinsella sp. TF12-2AT; assembly: GCF_003436735.1. NCBI lineage: Bacteria > Bacillati > Actinomycetota > Coriobacteriia > Coriobacteriales > Coriobacteriaceae > Collinsella > Collinsella sp. TF12-2AT. Next base: position 120,961 of record NZ_QSQK01000006.1, read on the forward strand.
GCGATAGTCTGCTCGGTGCGATGAAGCGTAGAGGTGTAGGCATGATCGGGCTCAATGCCGCGCGCACGTAAAAACATGCCGGCGCGCGCCGCCTGGTCGCAACCCAACTGCGTAAGCGGCGAGTCACTCCACCCCTGAATGATACGCTTAAGGTTGAATATCGTCTGTCCATGACGGACCAGATACAGATCTTTATTCATAGGGGTCCTTTCGTTCGTTACCAACCCAAGAGCGAAAACGCCCCGTCGCAATAGCCAAAATGAAGCACGGCACCGTTGTCGGGTAGCTCTCCCCCGCCAGTCACATACTCAAGAAACTCCTGGCAGGCTGAGCCGTGGGAAACCGCCAGCACGCAGTCGTGCTGCGGCCGGGCCATAATACGGGACAGCGCCGCGACCATGCGCGACTGAAGCTGCACTTCCGACTCGCCGCCAAAGGCCACCGGATAATCGCCCCAGGGCTGCGGCGGCATCTCGCGATTTGATGTGCCCTCCAGCGAGCCAAAATGCCACTCACGCAGGTCATCGACCAGCTCAATGGAACGGCCCTCGCCAACGATAAGCTCGGCCGTATGCCGCGCCCGGCCCAACGGCGAGGAATACACATGATCAAAGGCCACGCCACGCGCCGCAAACGCCGTACGCGCCGTCAGCGCCTGCTCGCGCCCGCGCGCCGTAAGCGGCGAATCGTGCCAGCCCTGCAAAATGCTCTGCACATTGAGCTCAGTCTGCCCATGCCGCACCAAATACAGATCTGCCACACGCTCTCCCCTCGTACCACCACAAAGGGGACAGGCACCTTTGTGGTGGTTTACCGTCTGATCACGCCGCGGTGACGCTCAGCTACACCAGCACGTCGGCGAGCGGGCGCTTGGGTACGTGGTGCACCTGCGCATCGTCACGCCAGTAATTAATTGAGCCGTCGGGGTTGGAATCGATCGCATCGATCATCTGCGTCTCGGCCGGCACGCCAAAAGCCATGATCAGCTTGAGCTCATACTTGTCGTTATCGAGCCCCATAGCATCGATCGCGTGGGGCGTAAAGGCCTTGAACATGCAGGCTGCCACCTCGGGCGTGGCGCTGCGAGCGGCGAGCATCATCGTCTGCGCGGCAATGCCCGTGTCGACCTCGGTGATGGGCGCGGCGGGCTTACCCGGAACAGCGCGCTCGGCAAGAATCGCGATGTAGCCGGTCGGACGCTCGCCCTCGGCAGGACCCGACCAATCCTTAAGCGCGCCGGCCCATGCAAGCTCATCAAATACACGCGCGCAATCCTCGGCACCGCTCACCACATGAAAACGCAGACGCTGAGCATTGGCGCCGCAGGGAGCCAGGTGCGCCAGTTCCGCCAGCTCGAGCAAAAACTCGCGCGGCACGCGCATGGACTCGTCAAAACGGCGGCACGTACGGGCGCGGCGGACCAGCGCGTCAAACGTGTCCAGGCCAAGCTTTTCGCAACCCTGCTTTGCCATCGACTCGGCGCTTACCGGCGCCGCGGGAACAGCTTCGTTCATAAGACCCCCAATAAAAGCCAATTGTTCTTAAGAAAATCTAACCTAAAACGTAGGCAATTACACACAGCGGCGCAATGTTCCACACCTGTTGAATATTCCGCATCCAAACGGGAACAAAGGTAACAATTCGGGAAGATGAGGCTCCCATTCGCCCTTCCCGCCCCACGCGACGGCGCCCTTGGGCGATACTGGTTGCAAGAGCTACGGCTTACGCCGCACGGAAAGGAGACATCATGGGCATCTTTAAGAACGATGACAAGCAATCGAGCGCGTTTGGATTTGACGAGAAAAGCATGGCAGGCAAGGCCGTCAAGGCCGTGCGCTGGATTTACGCCATCACGGGCGTCTTGGCGCTCGTCGCCGGCATCGCACTGCTGTTTGCGCCCGCCAAATCCCTCGTCTTCCTGACGACCGTCTTGGGCATCTACTTTGTGATCACGGCCGCGATCAGGCTGTTTACCGCTGTTTTCGAGCCGCTGCTGCCCACCGGCTGGCGCGTTACGAGCATCATCTCCAACCTGCTCATCATTCTGGGCGGCGTCATAATCCTGCGCAACCAGGCCTTCTCGACCGCGACGCTCACCACGCTCGTGGTGGTCGTCGCCGGCTTTGGCTGGATCGTCGAGGGCGTCATGTCGATTCTGGAGTCCGAGCTTTCGTCCAACCGCGCCCTCGCTATCCTGAGCGGCGCACTTTCCATCATCGCCGGCATGTTCGTGTTTATCTATCCGCTGTGGTCGGCCAAGATGCTCGTCATCTTTAGCGGTGCCGCGCTGCTGGTGTTTGGCGTGACGCTCATTGTTCGCGCCATTCAGTTTGGCAAACTGGTGCGCTAGATGCCAAAGACGCTCTTTATTGATGCCGACGCCTGCCCGGTCACGCGCGAGTCGATTGACTGCGCGCGGCGGGCGGGCGTCGCCGTTGTTATCGCCGGCAACAGCACGCAAAACCTGGAACGGCACATTCGCCGCGACGACCCGCGCGATGCCGAGCACGCGCGACGCGGCTTTTGGGTCACGACGCTCGACGTGAGCGTGGGCGCCGACAGCGCCGACTTTGCCATTGTCGAACGCCTGCAGGCGGGCGACGTGGTCGTGACGCAGGACATTGGCTTGGCGAGCATGGTGCTCGGGCGCGATGCCGCCGCCATCGGTGTGCGCGGGCGCGTGTACGACAAGGCGACTATCGACATGCAGCTGTTTATTCGCCACGAGGAAAAGAAGGTACGCCGCGCCGGCGGACGCACTCGCGGTCCGGCAGCATTTACCAGCGAAGACCGCGCCCGCTTTAAACGCAACCTCACCGAGTTGCTGCACTAACCAAGGTAGATTTTTGAGACATGCCTAAAATCTACCTTTTTGTTTTGAGCGGTGTGAGCGCTCGGAATCCATGGCTCAACAAAAAACGGGCTTCAAAATGCCATGCGTCGCCGCATTGCGCAGGCGCTGAGCATGGCTATTTGAAGCCCATTTTTTAGGCCTACTTAGAGGCCAACGGCGGAGAGGATGAGGCCCCAGCCAGCGCCGATGACGTACATCATGATCAGGAACACGGCATTTTCGCGGGCGCTGCGGTTGGTGCGGAACAGCACCAGATAACCCACGCCGGCGGAAATGAGCGTGCCGGCGAGCATCGGCGCCAGTTGCAGCGCGCCTTCCAGATACAGCTGTGTAATGACCACGCTCGCCGAGCAATTGGGAATCAGCCCGACAAGCGCCGAACCCAGGACAGCGAGTGTCTCGTTGCCGCGCAGGAACTGCTCGATCGCGGACTCGCCGAACGTCTCGAGCACGGCGACCAGAATCAGCGTCACCAGAAAAATGAATACCGAGACCTGCACGGTGTGCGAGATCGCACTGCGGATGATCGACAGGACAGGCGTCCCTTCGTGGGAGTGAGAGTGACCGTGACCATCATGGTGTTCATGTTCGCCCTCATGACCGTGATCGTGGCCATGTCCGTGTTCGTGCTCGTCCTCGTCTTCATCACAACCGCAATGGTCGCGCTCGCACAGCTCGTGGATGTGGTCGGCGCTCACGCCTGCCTCGGCCACCTCGTCGATGATGTCACCGCCGCTGTGGTCGTCGTGCGCGCAGTTCACGTGGGCCGGGTTGGCCGCGGTTCCCAGCACGGTACGGCGAATCGCCGCGTGCGCGCGGGCGTTACGGCGCAGGCCGCGAATGGCAGCGTCCACGATAAAACCCGTGACCAGTGCGATCAGCGCTTTCGAAGCCAAAAGCATCGCCATAGTCTGCACGGGAACCTGCTCGGCAAGCAACAGCGGCAGCATCTCATCGGAGGTCGAAAGGAACACCGCCACCAACGTGCCCAAGGTCACGACACGGCCGGCGTACAGCGTTGCTGCCATGGCCGAAAATCCGCACTGCGGCACAATGCCCAGCAGCGAGCCAACCACGGGACCCGCAGCGCCGGCGCGCTTGATAGCGCCGTTGACGCGGTCGCCCGCAACGTGCTCAAGTGTCTCGAGAGCAAGATACGTCACCAACAAAAACGGCACCAGCGACAGCGTGTCCTTGCCGGCGTCGAGCAGAATATCAATCAGTAAATCCATGACGGATGGAACCTTTCGTGTCTTTCGGCAGCATTGTAAAAGTCCTAGCGGTCAACTAGGGTATTGTAGTTGTCCCGGGCGCGGTGCCAATAGTTGCCTATGGTAAACTATCATCTCGCCATAACTCAGTAACCTCGAGCCGCACAACGCGGCCCGTCCAAGGAGTAGCATATGAACGTATCGCAAGCACTCGAATACGAGCGCCAGCCGTTTATCCCCATGTTTATCTACGGCGATCACGGCGCCATGGAGTCCGAGCGCCAGAAGGGCGAAGAGGCCCTCAAGGTGCTCGAGACCGAGTACTTTACCGCCGAGGGCGACCCCGGCTTCGACTTTGCCACCGTGCGCGACCTGGCCGACCGCAACCGCGACCTGTGCGACCAGATTGGCGAGGCGCGTCTGCGCAACGTGACGCCCGCGACGCTCTCGCGCGGCCTGTCCGATGCTGACACCTGCGCCGCCATCGGCAAGATGCAAAAGCGCACTGCCGCGTCCGTTATGCGCGAAATCCGCGGCGACCGCGACGCGCTCGGCGTGGCCTACGCCCGCAAACCCATCCAGGGCACCGTGCTCGGTATCGACATCGAGACCACCGGCCGTGCACCCGAGCGCGGCTATATCATCAACGTGGGCTGGGAGATCATGGAGCTCACCAGCGACGCCGTCCCGCACGACGCCGAGGCACACTACTGCGGCCTGCCCGACATCTACCGCGGCGAGGATGTACCGCTGTCGAATATCCACCACATCACCTGGGACGACATCGACGGCAAAACGCCCTTCCGCGAGAACAAGGAGCTGCAAAAGCAGCTGCTCAAGCTTATGAAGAAGTACCCGTACATGGCGCATAACGCCGCCTTTGAGGACAGCTGGTTCAAGATTCACCTGGACGGTTACGCCGAGGCACGCCGCGCGGGTAAGATCATCGTCATCGACTCGCGCCAGATCTGCCGCAGCCTGGACGCCGACGCGCGCTCGCTCCCCCGCGAGTCCGCCCCCGCCGCGCTCGAGAACTGGGCACGCCGTCGCGGCACCCTCGCGCCCGACGCCAACGAGCAGCATCTGGGTCTGGACGACACCGACCTCATGCTCCGCACGGTACAGGCCGAGTTCAACCTCAAGAACCTATTCGCGAAATAGCAACGCCTGCGACAAACACTACTTGCTCACGAGCGGCCTCGCAGTGGGAAACACCGCAGCGGGGCCGCCCTACGTTCCACAGATAGATCTGCCATCACAAATTCTGAACCCTCATTTTGAACGATTTCGGCCAATTCCCGACACGTAATTCGTTGTCGGATGGTGATGCATCGATATCAAATGTGCAGCAATTGAGTTTTTATATGCTATAGCTAAGCTGCGATAACATTGATTTTAGGCGTGCCAACCCATAATTGCGTCAAGCTTTTGGACAGCATTTGGTTAGGCCCCTAAAACGACTTTCCCACTCAGCGCCATCAACACGGCATTAGCTGACACGATATATACCATGAGTATCGTATTGTCACATACCACTGCAAAAGCGGTCTACCAGGCCGCGCATTCGGCGTCTGCGAAAGACACCGAGCCCTGTAACCCTGCTGCGATTTATGGATCATGTCCCACCGGAACGCTCCTTGACGCAGCCGCAGAATGGCTCACCAAACACGATGTTTCTCTCGACGCAAATGATTGCCTCGAGGTAATGGTGTTTGATCGCAGGAATGCGCGCTATGCACTGAACTGTCAATGCCACGTTTCGTCAAAACGATTCTCGAACTCACGCTTTATAGAGCTCAAAGATGGCATCTTTATTGTTGGCGTTGAGCTTTGCGCACTTCAGGCCGCCACCTATCTCCCTTTTCGCGAACTGGTGGAGTACTACTTTGAATTGTGCGGCGTTTACTCCCTTGGAACCGACTCTTCCACCTCCTATATCGAGCGTTTCGCGCTCACCTCGACCGAGAGGTTAAAACAGTTCTTTAATTCCATTACCAGATGCGACGGTCTGGCCCTTGCCCGAAAGGCGATCCAATATGTGCGCGACGGATGCCGGTCTCCTATGGAAACGGCCTTTGTCATGATGCTAACGCTGCCCAAAAGCGAAGGAGGGCTTGGTATTAAGGGAATTGAGACCGATTACGAGGTGCAGGTCACCGCTGCCGCAAAGAATCTCACGAGACGCAATAAGTTCTTTATGGATGCGTATCTAAAGAAATCTCGCGCAGACATTGAATACAACGGGTTTTATCATGACGCGGAAGAAGACCGCGCCATCGATGAGGAGCGCAAGAATGCGCTTGCGTCCATGGGATACGGAATCATCACCGTCAGTCGTTATTCCTTTATGCATGCCAGCGCTTTCGTTAGGGTCATGGAGGCGATCCAACGGAAAGAGGGCATACGCCCCTCGCGTCTGCCAAAAGACTTTCAAATCATGCAAGAGGACCTGAGACAGTTTGTGCTCAGAAGGTTTATAGAAGAGAAAAAGCGAATTCAGAAGCAGCTTCGCCAGGATTCCGAAGATCGTCAACGAATCGACCTCGAAAAAGCAACACTCGAAGGTATCGCGCTGGATGACCCGACAATAAATGAAGTTCCGGCAATCGATGACATGCAGACTGTCGAATCCGACAGCCCATCATTTGCCCAAATAAGCAGCCTCGCGCCCGAGGGCAGAATCTTCGGGGCCGGAAGCTAGACCGACTAACAAGGTGGGTACCCTAGCGATGTGCAAAATTGCGAGTATTCAGCAGGGTCGGCCCTCCAGCACCCACAAGTTAATCCAAATGAGAAACAAAAACGCTATCGAACGGGAACGTTAGGCAACATTTGAGGAAGACCTTGTCTGTTTACCGCCCTTGGATAACTCTTGAGCGGCTTTATTTGGCCTGGAATAGATTAACGGACCCCCTATAGTTGCAGAATACTCCAATTTTTGCACGGCGCGGGGGCACCCACCCCGGCATCGGCTATCAAAACCGCTCAGTCCGGAATCTCGTCCACTATTCCCCATCATTTTGTGCGACGAATTACCTGAACATCATTGACATATGAACATGCGCTCATATAATCGGAAGTAAGTTATATGAGCGCATGTTCATATGAAAGGATATTGCAATGAGCATCCGCGTTGATGAAACGAAACCCGACATCGAGGCCACCGAGCCGATCGTCCCCACCACCTGCTCGCCCGAGGACCTTCCCGACGAGGAGCTTCTCTACGACCTTGCCGACCTGTTCAAGGTCTTCAGCGACACCACGCGCATCAAGATTCTCTATGCCCTCATGGGCCGCGAGCTCTGCGTGGCTGACATCGCCGAAGCGACCGCGACCTCGCAGTCTGCGGTGTCGCACCAGCTGCGCACGCTTAAGCAGTCGCACCTGGTCAAGTTCCGCCGCGACGGCCGCAACATTCTCTACTCGCTCGCCGACGATCACGTCTACACCATGCTCAACCAGGGCATGAGCCATATCTGCGAATAGCGATCAACCACGGTATCAGCGCGGCCGGCACCCAGACCGCTAACACAGGGAAAGGAACCCACCATGAAAAAGCAGTTTAAGCTCGACGAGATCGATTGCGCCAACTGCGCGCGTGAACTTCAGGACGAGCTGGCTAAGCTCGATGGCGTCAAGTCCGTTTCGGTCAACTTTATGACCCAGAAGCTGACGCTCGAGGCCGACGACGCCGAGTTCGACGAGGTCCTGGACCGCGTCGTTGAGTTCACCGCCGACGCCGAGCCGGACTGCGAGATCATTCTCTAACCCGCGCATACGTTGACCTGCGAGGCCGCGCTTGCCGCGGCCTTTTCTCGCGAAATTATATGAGCGAGTGTTCATACACTCAAATGAGAGGTTTGAATCATGACAGCCGCCGATCCCAAAAAGAATAAGAAGAAGCGCAAGAAGAAAGAGTCCCTTGAGCATAAGCGCAACCGCATCCTGGTAGCACTGGGCATTTTTGCCGTGGTGTACGCCCTCGATGAGCTCGGCACCCTCACCGCCGCATTCGGCACCCCGGGCGACATCTACGCCAGCTTTGTGCTGTTCCTCGTGCCGTTTTTGATTGCCGGCTACGACGTACTGCAAAAGGCATTCAATAACGTCCGCCGCGGCAAGGCCTTCGACGAGAGCTTCCTCATGGCCGTCGCGACCATCGGCGCGTTTGCCATGGTGCTCTTCCCCGATACCGACCCGCACATGGCCGAAGGCGCTGCCGTCATGCTGTTCTACCAGGTCGGCGAGCTGTTCCAGGCATACGCCGTGGGCAAGAGCCGCAAGTCGATCAGTGCCATGATGGACATCGCGCCCGACTACGCTAACGTCGAGCAAGCCGACGGCACACTCGAACAGGTCTTTCCCGATGACATCGCCGTCGGCACCGTGATCGTGGTCAAGCCCGGCGAGCGCGTGCCTATCGACGGCGTCATCGTCGAGGGCGAAACCCAGCTCGACACCGCCGCACTCACGGGCGAGTCGGTCCCCCGCCCGGCCAAGACCGGCGACGATATCATCAGCGGTTGCATCAACATGACGGGCCTCATCCACGTGCGCACCACCAAGCCCTTTGGCGAGTCAACCGTCGCGCGTGTTCTGGAGCTCGTGGAGAATGCCAGCGAAAAGAAGGCGCGCACCGAGAACTTCATCACGCGCTTTGCCCGCGTCTACACCCCCGCCGTCACTGGCGCTGCCGCGGTGCTCGCGCTTGGCGGCGGCCTGGTGACTGGCGCTTGGTCCGATTGGATCCTGCGCGGCCTGACCTTCCTGGTCGTCAGCTGCCCGTGCGCCCTCGTGATCAGCGTACCGTTGAGTTTCTTTGGCGGCATCGGCGGCGCGTCCAAGCTGGGCGTTCTCATCAAGGGCTCCAACTACCTCGAGACGCTCGCCGACGTGGACACCATCGTCTTCGACAAAACGGGCACCCTCACCAACGGCACGTTCTCAGTCGTCGCGGTGCACCCCGAGGCTGGCTATACCGAGCAGTCGCTGCTCGAAGTCGCAGCCCTTGCTGAGTCGTTCTCCGATCACCCCATCGCGCAGTCCGTGCGCGACGCCTACCAGGGCGAGGTCGACCCCAAGCGCGTGAGCGACTCCGCCAACGACGCGGGCCACGGCGTGACGGCAACCATCGACGGCAAGCACGTCGTCGTTGGCAACGCCAAAATGCTCGCCGCGGCCGGCGTTGAAGCACCGGACTGTGAGGTTGTCGGCACGATCCTCCACGTGCTCGTTGACAGCGTGTACGCCGGCCACATCGTGATTGCAGACACCGTTAAGGCCGATGCGGAGCAAACGATTCGCGACCTGCATGCCGCCGGTATCAACCGCACCGTCATGCTCACGGGCGACCGCGAGGAGGTTGCAGCGTCTGTGGCCAAGCAACTCGGTCTCGACGAGTTCCACGCGCAGCTCCTGCCGGGCGACAAGGTCGAGCGCGTTGAGGCGCTACTCGCGGCCGAAAGTGGCAAGGGCAAGCTCGCCTTTGTCGGCGACGGTATCAACGACGCTCCTGTGCTTACGCGCGCCGATGTGGGCATTGCCATGGGCGCCATGGGCTCCGACGCCGCGATCGAGGCCGCCGACGTGGTGCTGATGGACGACAAGCCGTCCAACATTTCCCGCGCGATCCGCGTGGCGCGCAAGACCATGTCGATTGTTTGGCAGAACATAATCTTTGCGCTGGGCATTAAGCTGCTGATCCTTGTGCTGGCAGCGCTGGGTATCGCCAATATGTGGCTTGCCGTCTTTGGCGACGTAGGCGTGGCGATCATCGCTATCCTGAACGCCATGCGCGCGATGGGTGTCAAGAACCTGTAGCGCCTGTGGTCCCTCCGGCCGGGACCGGGCTTGGTTTTGAAAACGTCCTCGACCAATGAAGCGCCCCCGTTCTGCTCCTTCGGAGCTACGAACGGGGGCGCTTCTGGTCTGCGGAGTGTTTTCAAAAACCAAGCCCGGTCCCGGCCTGCGGTAACGTTGCTGGCGGTTCTTGGGCATCGCTTGCTGGCGGGGTTCCTTGTCTGAGTTGGACTTGGTTGGCGGGGCTACTGGTCCCGGTCGCTGTCCCGTCCCAGCATCGCCCTCAGCTTCTCAAAGCTTTCCTCGCTCAGGCAGTGCTCCATGTGGCAGCCCTCTTGCGACGCGACCTCAGCCGAAACACCCGCATCCTCCAGCAGCCCCACGAAAAAGCAGTGGCGCTCCCACATTTGACGGGCAACCTCAAGACCGCGTTCCGTCAGATGCACGTCGCGTTTGCCCATCTCCACGTAGCCGGTGCTCTCCAAGGCCGCCATGGCTTTAGAGACGCTTGCTTTGGTTACGCCCAAGTATTCGGCAACGTCGATCGAGCGCACGATGCCCTGACGTTCCGATAGGACGTAGATCGATTCGAGATAGTCTTCTCCGGATTCACGTAGGGCCATGGGCCGCCTTTCGCGATGATTGCTAGTTAGCCTTTGGATACTTTTGCTTGATTTACTTTACCGCAAAAGTTGCCCATGTCTTACTACTTTGCCTAAAAGTTAGCCGTGTTTCACAAAACATGCGGGACGAAAACAAAATGGGGACGCCCCGCAAGGAGTGTCCCCAGCTGCCGGCAGAGACGATATGAGCAGGACATAAAAACATTGAGAGCCC
>NZ_QSQK01000007.1:0-7045 GCF_003436735.1 Collinsella sp. TF12-2AT
TGTTCCGCTATGCGGTTGTCAATTTGCGAAAGAAATTATGCGTCACCTAAGCATCATAGCGCTTTTAAATTTGATAATACAAATTCCCGCTGATGATGTTGCTGTTTATATACGGATCGCCTTTCACGTAATATTCTGGCCATAGGTAGTTGAGCAATGAGTATTCCCTATGGAACCTCATTTTCTTTTCGTCGCTGATTTCATAGCCTCGCGATAGCGACTCATAATGATACAGCTCGGTGTCGGGTGTATATACAACAAGATAGTTGTGACTTCTCACTTTGAGGCAATAGTCAACATCATTAAAAGCAACAGCCAGCTCTTCTCTAAAGCCACCGACTTCGTCGAATACAGCTCTCTTAGTCATGAGGCATGCTGCAGTTACTGCGCTTAGATCTTGCGTGCGGTCACATAGATTGAAGTAGCCCCAATTACCTCTGGGGTAGTCTTTTCCAAGGTGGCCGGCTCCAATTCCTCCGATACCGACGCCCGCATGTTGCAAAGTATTGTCGCTGTAGAAAAGTCTTGCGCCAACAATGCCAACTTCTTTTCGTGAACAAATGCCCAGCATGTTTTCAATCCAGTTTGGGGTTAGAACTTCTGTATCGTTGTTTAACAAGAGAAGGTAATCGCCCTTTGCTTTGCTAGCGCCAAAGTTCATCAGTTTTGAAAAATTGAATTCTGCACCCCAATATTCGATGCGGATCATATCGGGATAGCATTTTTCTAATTCAGAGTAGTACTCGAATGTTTCTGGGTTCTCGCTGTTGTTTTCAATGATGACGATTTCGTAGTTATCGTACGTTGAGCGTTCAATGATCGACTTAATGCACGTATCGAGAACAGAGGGATGGTCCTTTGTCGGAATAATGATTGATACAAGTGGATGACTATCTGGAACTGCATAGGTAACTTTATAAGTGAAGGGGTCGTTTCCACGGTAAACCTTTGCGGAAACATCAAGTCTGTCCAAATGGGCCTGTACGGCTTTGACGCCAGCATCCCATGCATATAGCTTTGAGTTCGGGTCACCTGCAGTTGAGTTTTCGGTCATTCTCCAGTGGTACAGAATTTTAGCCACGTGTACCACATTTCGTGCGTTTTCTATCGCCTTAAGCGTCAGGTCATGGTCTTGGGCTCCATCGTACTGCTCGTCGCCGTACTCCAGAGAATCGAATAGTGTCTTTCTGATTGCAAGAAAATGGCAAATATAATTAACGCTTCGTAGTAAATCGATGCTTAAATCTGGCTTAAAGAATGGGTCACCATAGCTGCCATTGGCAAACAGTTTGTCTTCGTCGCAGTAAATGAGATCAGTATTGTTTTCAGCATTAATTGCATGCGCATATTCATAAAGCGCCGCGGGCTCAAGAGTATCGTCGTGGTCCAAGAAGCAAATGAAATCTCCATTCGCTTCTTTTGTTCCGGCAAGAGTATTTTTGGAAATGCCGGAATTGCTCGCTAGCTCTATCACCTTAATGCGAGCGTCATTATTCTTAGCGGTTTCGATCATATCCACAAGCGCACTGTTATCTGGGCTTGCATTGACCAGCACAAGCTCCCAGTTCGCATAACTCTGTTTAAGAACTGATTCCACCATTTCCCTGAACAAATTATCGGGTGTGTTGAATAGGGGAACGACGATGCTAAACAAAGGCATTTTCTTGAAGGTAACCATCGATTGTTTTTCGAGCATCGCCGAGCTTGCCTTGTGTTGTTCGAGCCATTTTGGATATGCAGATGGATCAATCGAAATAGGTTGCATCTTCGATGTGGTTAAAATGCGCAGCCTTTCGAGCTCTTCGTTGTCCACAACAGCGAAGCTGTTAAAGCTCGGGTGATTGTCATCTTCGATTGTGAAGATTAGCCTATTTGTGCTATTTGGGATTCGGACCGAGTATTGAATCTCGCGCCGTTTTTTATTGGGGGCAAACCACAAGGGAATCGTAATGTCATCGGTGGTGATCGGCTCGATCTCAATTCGATTCATCGAAGTATCGAAGCAGCTGATGGCTATTTTGTTGTCGTTGCGCTGAGGAAGTTTTACTGAGCAGCGAAGAATGGCCTCATCTCCATCTTCGATAAACTCGTGAAAACGCATGCTTGCTACATCCAAGTCATGCTTATCGTCATAGTTCCTAATGGAATGGGACAAATCATTCTTAATTTTGTAGTTTAATCTTGACGCCCATTTTGCCGTGCCAAAGCTGATTTTAATGGCATCGTAGGCATATTGCGCATTCAAATCATTAATCTGAATATCGCAATCACCAGTTCCGAGGTCGGGAAGAACTATGACGTATTGATTGTTATTTGACTCGTATGGATAGATTGAGCTTGGTATTGTCGTTCCGTCGCTCTTTGCTGCTGTCACCTGAATATTTGATGCATCTGTCTCAACATTCTTTAGAAGAACGTACACCTTCCCGCTTCCGCGGCAAATGCAATCCATGTTAATTTTCATTTCAATTTACCTTTCCGTTGCACTGAAGATGTCTGTGCTATTTCACCTTGATCTAGGGTTTATTCTTACATTGAATTAGCCCAGTACGGGTAGCCTCTCTATTCTTTCTTGGTATCGGATGCGCGCTGCTGTAATTCGACGTTCATGCCATGTGGCCGTAGTCGAATTGCTTTGCTCGTCTAGCGGATGAATGTTTTCATACCCAATTGGATGCATATACTCTTTAGGATTCGCTATATACATTTGCGTTGCTTCGAGATTTCCACTGCACTTACTTCTTAAATCGGGATTTCCATTCAGAAGAGAGCTAATAGAAAAATGAGGATGCGCAACTCGATGTTCGTTAATGCCGATTGCAATGAAATGTTCCAGCGCTCCATGGGGGTCGTCTTTATATCTATCGAATAGATCCTCGTAATGATTTACATAAAAGGAATAATCAAATACAGATGAATAGTCTGCTCCGTTAAATATTGCATTCGTAGAGCAAGCGCACGTAAGTTGCGGTCTCCTTTGAGGCCACGCGCTTTGATCGATCGTGAGGGCCTCTTTATTTATTGGGTTAAAGATGCGGCATTCATAGCATCTTATGTCTTCCTTTTTAAGGAAGACATTGAATAGTCGTTCTGAGATAAAGCCAGGCATCCTTTGTTGATAGCTATCGCGACCACTTATATAGTCAATTCGCTTATCAAGTTGTTTTTCAATTTTGAAAAGCCACTTACAATATCTGTCCATCAGTTCCTTTTTACAAATAAACATATTGCATGGCGAAAAAGAGCACTCCTCACAAATTGCTTCATCAAAAGCATCCAAGTAGCCAGGGCATTTCGTCCTGATGATTTCCCTTGCCTGTAGCAGATCTGTCGAAGAGTGGATCATTCTATACTGCTCAGCAACAGTGATTAAGTTGCACCCGATTGAGCTTGTGCAGGGTTCTTTGGCTGCAACAATGCAGTCATGCTTGGTAAGAATGTTCTCAATTTCATAGTCTCTGAGCATCTGCTTCGAGTCGTTGGGGGACTCAAATGCCCTTCGATAATGCGTGAGCCCAACTATCGACTCAGGAGAATTCTTCCATATCCAATAGAGGCCGGTAAGCTCGCAGTAGTGTTTGTTTTTCTGGGAAATATTATCGCCTTGATCGTCGTACAGCCATCCAGCCTGACGATTGTCTGTTGGAATGGAGCTTGCCCCAACGTAGAGCGGCTGATATGGCGCTTGCGCATCAATGCCAAAGTGCTTATGCGCTGCAATGTAAATCTTCACTGTTCCTGACGCTCTTTCCGTGCTGAGGCAATTAGATGGCCTGTTCAATGGGTATCGCTCATATATTTTTAATTGATATGACCGATAGAGATTATTATATAAGTCGTAACTAAATCAGTTAAATGACACGGAGGACTACATGAAAGGCATCATCCTCGCCGGCGGGTCCGGCACCCGCCTGTACCCGCTCACGCTCGTGACCTCCAAGCAGCTGCTGCCGGTCTACGACAAGCCCATGATCTACTACCCGCTGTCCACCCTCATGCTGGCGGGCATCCGGGACATCCTTATCATCTCCACGCCTACGGACCTGCCCAACTTCGAGCGCCTGCTCGGGGACGGCTCGCGCTACGGCGTGAACCTCTCCTACGCCGAGCAGCCGAGCCCCGACGGCCTGGCGCAGGCCTTCACCATCGGCGAGGAGTTCATCGGCGGCGAGCCGTGCGCGCTCGTGCTCGGCGACAACATCTTCTACGGCAACGGCCTCAGTCGCCACCTGACGCGCGCCGTCCAGAACGCCGAGTCGGGCCGCGCCACGGTCTTCGGCTACCACGTGGACGACCCCGAGCGCTTCGGCGTCGTGGAGTTCGATGCGCAGGGCCGTGCCGTCTCCATCGAGGAGAAGCCCGAGCGCCCCAAGAGCTCCTACGCCGTCACCGGCCTGTACTTCTACCCGGGCGACGTCGCCGCCAAGGCGCATGAGGTCAGGCCCTCCGCGCGCGGCGAGCTGGAGATCACCACGCTCAACCAGATGTACCTGGAGGAGGGGACGCTGTCCGTCGTCACCCTCGGCCGCGGCTACGCGTGGCTCGACACCGGCACCATGGAGAGCCTTCACGAGGCCGCGGAGTTCGTCCGCGCCGTGGAGCACTCCCAGGACCTGCCCGTGTCCGTGCCCGAGGAGATCGCCTGGGAGAACGGCTGGATCACGACCGCCGAGCTCGAGGAGGCCGCGAAGGCCTACGGCAAGTCGGTCTACGGGCAGCACCTGAAGAAGGTCGCCGCCGGCGAGATTGTCAACAGCCCGCGCGAGTACTAGCGCCAGCTTGTTTTCTTTTAGGGGTCACCGTTTATCTGGTGGCCCCTTTCGTTATGATTACGTTGACCATAAAGACAATATGATTGGGAGTGGATGTGTTAAGCGTCTACTTTGGCGATATGCCAGAAGCGATTTACAACACAGCGACATATTTCAAAAACTCTTACCGGTCTTCTTGGATTACGGATCCCTATGCAGTCTCGATAATTAAGGATGTCGATCGATCGGATGTTGTCTCCGAAAACGTCATCGAAAGCCCTGTGCTTGGGTCCATTTCTCCACTCCAGCTTTCTGGTGGAGTGAAAACGCTGCTGCTTATGAGATTTGATCGTAAGCATATTTTTAACGCTTCTACCTGTGGTGATAACTGTGCCAAGTGGATTCTCGACATGGCGAAAGATCGCAAGCTCGTTGTGAATCTCTATCATGTGATGGACTTTGGTCGCGAGGATTTTAAAATAAAAGTCGTGAATAGCGGCCGAATCGTTCACAACATGGCCGAATTGATTCACGAGTCGATTCCGTATCTGTAGGTGCTGCTTATGAACGGTTCGCATCTCGTTAAGATTTCCCGCCGCAGGGGAACCAAGTACACATTTACCATCAAGCGGAAC
The DNA here is from genome assembly GCF_003436735.1 of Collinsella sp. TF12-2AT. Taxonomy (NCBI): domain Bacteria; kingdom Bacillati; phylum Actinomycetota; class Coriobacteriia; order Coriobacteriales; family Coriobacteriaceae; genus Collinsella; species Collinsella sp. TF12-2AT. The sequence continues at coordinate 5,387 of NZ_QSQK01000007.1, forward strand.
ATCACTATTGTGCGTGGCGATAGCGGCACGGGTAAGACGACACTGTTTGACATGGTCGCAGACTACATGCGAACGGGTGAGCAGTCGGGTGTTTCCTTGCAATGCGATTGTCCCTGTGTCGCCCTGACCGATTATGATTGGCGAAACCAGCTTTCGTCCGTTCATGACTCGATTGTATTTGTCGATGAGGGCTTAAAAGAGATTCATTCTGATGAGTTTGCCCATCATGTGCTGTATTCCTCGAATTATTTCGTGCTGATCTCAAGGGCTGATTTCCCCAATCTTCCGTATAGCGTGGATGAGATTTACAAGATTAAGACGAGCGGAAAATACCATTCTTTCGTCCCTGTTTATCAAGATCGCGGGAATCATCGTTATGCTATTTCCCGGTCGGCGCCAAAACAGGACTTTTCTATCCTTCTATGCGAGGACAGTAAGTCTGGTTTCCAGTTCTTTGAACGGCATTTCGCTGACAGTGAACTTACCTGTGCTTCGGCCATGACGAACAGCGCGATTTTGGGCTGGTTGGATCAGCATCTCGACGATCGCGTGTTTGTTGTCGCGGACGGAGCGGCATTTGGGTGCTATGCGGACCGTGTCCTTAAGCTGCAAGACATTCACCGCGATACTGTTACGGTTTGTCTTCCCGAGTCGTTCGAGTGGCTTCTGCTGAGCTCCGGCGTAATTTCAGGGCTAGATGTTAAGACGGTTTTGAAAACCCCAGAAGCCTTTGTAAACAGTGAGAAGTTTAAAAGCTGGGAGGATTTCTTCTATAAGTACTTACGTGAAATAACTGGGGATTCGGTTTTTCACTACGACAAAGACTGCGTTCCGGAGGCGTTTTGTACAGGAGGTAATTCAGCGAAGGTTATGGCTCTTATCGCATGCCGAAATGTCCGATAGTTTTGTTGAATAGCGTCGCGGCGTCACTTCCTGCGGCATACTAAAGAAGCTGTACATGCTTCAGATTGGATTTTCATGTCTGAGATTTTTGAACCCAAGAGTATCATCGTAACGGGCGGCTGCGGCTTCATTGGCAGCAACTTCGTGCACTACGTGGTCGACAACCATCCGGACGTCCACGTCACCGTCCTGGACAAGCTGACCTACGCCGGCAACCCCGAGAACATCGCCGGGCTGCCCTCCGACCGCGTGGAGCTCGTCGTGGGCGACATCTGCGACGCGGAGCTGCTCAATAGGATCGTCCCCGGCCACGACGCGATCGTCCACTACGCCGCCGAGAGCCACAACGACAACTCCATCGCCGACCCGGAGCCGTTCCTGCGCACCAACGTGGAGGGCACCTTCCGCCTCCTGGAGGCCGTGAGGAAGTACGGCATCCGCTACCACCACGTCTCCACCGACGAGGTCTACGGCGACCTGGCGCTCGACGACCCGGCGAAGTTCACCGAGGAGACGCCGTATAAGCCCTCCTCGCCGTACAGCTCGACCAAGGCGAGCTCCGACATGCTCGTGCGCGCATGGACCCGCACCTACGGCCTGCGCACGACCATCTCCAACTGCTCCAACAACTACGGCCCCTACCAGCACGTGGAGAAGTTCATCCCCAGGCAGATCACGAACATCGTCGACGGCGTGCGCCCCAAGCTCTACGGGAAGGGCGAGAACGTCCGCGACTGGATCCACACCGAGGACCAC